>CAYITI010000011.1:0-9201 GCA_964366235.1 Candidatus Woesearchaeota archaeon | reverse complement strand
TTCCCGAAGCGGTTGGAATGTTTTTAGGTGAATTTGCAATGACTCGTGGAAAAGTAGAACATTCAGCACCAGGCATCGGAGCTACAAGATCAAGTGCTGCTGTTTCAGTTAAATAAAAATGGAAGCTGTAGTTAATGTAAAAAATCTTGAAATTTCAACTAAGAAATCAATTGAGATTGCCAACTTTATCAGATATAAAAATTTAGATGACGCTAAAAATATCCTGCAAAGGGTAGTTAAAAAGAAACAGCCAGTTCCTTACAAGAGGCATAATAAAGATATCCCTCATAGAAAGGGAATGATGGCAGGCAGATATCCTGTTAAGACCTCTAAAATTATTTTAAAATTATTAAATAGTGTGCAGGCAAATGCCCAGAATAAAGGGCTTTCTTCTAATCTATTTATTTCACAAATGATAGTTAATCAAGGAAATAAACAAATGCATTATGGAAGACACAGGGGGAAAATGAAAAGAACCCATATAAAAATAGTTGTAAAAGAAATGGAGAAAAAAAATATTAAAAAATGATTGAAAAACAAATTGTTTCAAAAAATCTTCGTGAGTATTTGATACAAAGTTATGTAAAGAAATATTTCCCTAAAGGGGGTTATACCAAGATTGATTTAAAAAAAACTCCATTAGGGGAGAAAATAATTATTCATACTTCAATGCCTGGTCTGGTTGTTGGGAGAAAAGGAGAAAATATTTTGGAATTAACTAAATTATTAAAATCAAAATTTAATATGGAAAACCCGCAAGTAGAAGTAGCTGAAATTAGCGAAGCTAATCTTGACCCTGTAACTATTGCAGAAAGAATTGCATCATCTTTTGAAAGATTTGGACCAAAAAGATTTAAATTAATGGGTTATAGAGAATTACAAAACATTCTTGATGCCGGGGCTTTAGGCGCGGAGATTGTAATCTCTGGAAGGGGTGTGCCTGGTAGCAGGGCTAAACGTTGGCGTTTTCAAGCAGGTCATTTAAAAAAATCTGGGGATATTTCAGAGAATTATACTAAAAAAGCAATAGCTGTTGCTAATCTTAGATCCGGAACTATTGGAATAAAAGTTAATATCCTTACCCCTGATATAGTTATGCCTGATCAAGTTAATATAAAATCCAAAGAAGATGTTTTAATTAAAGTTGAGGAAATAAAAGAAGAGCCAATAAAAGAGATTAAAGAGAAAAAATCTAGAAAGAAAAAAGAGAAAATAATCGAAAATGAAAAAACTGGGACTTAAACAATTGAGCAAAGAGCAACTAAAAGAGAAGTTGCTAGATTTAAGAAAAGATTTAATGAGGCTAAACACTCAAAGAGCAACAAAAACTATTCCAGAAAATCCAAGCAATATTAGGAATATAAGGAAAAACATTGCTAGGATACTTACATTCCTAAAACAAAAAATTAAACAGGAGGTAAAACCAGAAAAGAAATGAGTCAAATATGTCCTAAATGCGGACTTGCTAAAGATCTCTGTGTTTGTGAAACCATTGCTCTAGAATCGCAGGTTGTTAAAGTAAGGCCTGTGAAAAGAAAGTTTGGCAAATTAACAACATTGATAGAAGGGATTGATGAAAAGTCCATCAACTTAAAAGATATCGCAAAAAAGCTTAAAGAAAAATTTGCATGCGGTGGAACAGTAAAAGATGGCGTCATCGAACTACAGGGCAATCATACCAACCAGGTTAAACAAGAGTTAATAAAAATGGGATTTGATGAAAATAGCATAAAGATATAATAAATTGAAACAAAAAACATTCATAGGATCGTTAATTGGAAAATTTATCAAGATAGTTGATTCAAAAAATTTACATTTATTAAACATAAAAGGAAAAATAATAGATGAAACTAAAAATACAATAACATTGCAGACAGAAAAAAAACAAATCAAGATTATAAAATCACAGGTAAAAATAGAAGATGAAAATTAAAACAATTGGAATTGAAACAGATTTGCCTAAACAGGAATGTAAAGATTATCATTGTCCTTTTCATGGAACTTTAAAAATTCATGGTAGAATCTTTAATGCTAATATAACAAAAACAGATCCAAATAAATCAGCTACAGTTGAATTTTTAAATTTTTACTATCTGCCAAAATATGAAAGATATGAAAAAAGAATAACAAGATTAAGAGTTCATAATCCTCCTTGCATTAACGCTAAATCTGGAGATTATGTTAAAATTATTGAATCAAGACCAATATCAAAAACAAAAAATTTTGTTATAATTGAGGTTATTAAAAAATGAAATCAGTCGGCTCAAGAATAACTAGAGGAATACCCTTTGGTGCGAGAATAGAAGTTTGCGATAATTCAGGAGCTAAGAGAATAAGAGTATTTGGAGTTAAAGGCTTAAAAACAAAGAAAGGCAAATATCCTGCTGCTGGTGTCGGTGATTTAATTTATGCGTCCATTGTAAAAGGAAAGCCAGGAATGAAAAAGGAGACAGTATTAGCTATTATTGTTAGACAAAGAAAAGAATATAGAAGAGAATCTGGTGAAAGAATAAAATTTGAGGATAATGCAGCAGTTGTATTAAAAGATGATAAAGGCAATCCAAAAGGGACGATATTTAAAGGCCCTATTGCAAAAGAAGCAGCTCAGAGATGGCCAGGAATATCTAAAATTGCTTCAATTGTGGTATAAAATGAAAAAATTATTTTCAAAATCATGGAAATCTAGCAAACAGCCTAGAAAGCAGAGGAAGTATATGTATAATGCCCCTTTGCATGTTAAGAGGAAATTTTTAGCAGCCACATTATCAAAAGAATTAAGAAAAAAATATAGCAGAAGAAGCTTGCCTGTTGTGAAAGATGATCAGGTAAAAATAATGAGAGGCCAGTATAAAGGCAGAATTGGCAGAGTAATAAAAGTTTTTACTAAAAAAATTAGAGTTCATGTTGACGAAGCTTATAGATTGAAATTAAATGGAAGCAAGAGCTATTACCCAATCCACCCCTCTAATCTAATGATAATAAATTTTAATTTAAAAGATAAAAAAAGAAAAGCGAAATTAGAAAGAAAAATTAAAGAATAAAATGGCAAAAAGACATTTATTTGCATTGGGTGCACCATTAAATTGGCCAATAAAAAGGAAAAATTATAAATGGGTAATCCGACCAAATCCAGGGCCTCATCCATTGAAAAGATGCTTACCTATAAATTTGTTGATTAAGGGATTAATGGGATATGCAAATACCGCAAGAGAAGTTAGAAAAATATTAAGAGACGAAGAAATTTTAATTGATAATCGTGTTATAAAAAATCCAAAATTCCCTGTTGGAGTGATGGATATCATTAATATTAAAAGCAAGAATGAATATTTTATATTGTTTATTAATTCAAATAATAAATATCAACTTAAAAAAATAAATAATGAAGAATCTAAACTAAAGTTATGCAAGATAATAAATAAAAAAACTTTAAAGAAAAGAATTACCCAGCTTAATCTTTATGATGGTAGAAATGTTTTGGTCGAGAAAGATAACTATAAGCCAGGAGACACAATAATTTTAGATTTAAAAAATAATAAAATTAATTCTCATTTGAAATTAGAAAAAAATGCTTTTGTTTATATTATTGGGGGCAAATATATTGGTAGTATTGGTAGGGTTGAAAATATAACTGAAAGAAAAGGATTGCAAGTTGCAAAAATTCTAATAAAAATAGGAGAAAAAAATATTGAAACATTAAAGGAGTATGCTTTTGTTGTTGACAAAGATACTTTAAAGGTATAAAATGACCAATCTACAAAATTCAATGAGGGGAATTAGAATTGAAAAAGTAACTTTAAACATTGGAGTTGGCGAATCTGGAGATAAATTGAATAAAGCTAAGAAAATACTAGAGAAATTTACAAACTCAAAGGCAGTCCAAACAATAACAATGAAAAGGATTCCCTCATGGGGACTTAGACCAAAGTTGCCAATAGGGTGTAAAATCACTTTACGGGGCAAAAAATCAGAAGAAATATTATCAAGGTTATTTAAAGCAATTGACAATAAGCTTGATGAAAAAAAAATAGATAGCAGTGGGAATTTTTCATTCGGGATACCAGAATATATAGATATCCCTGATGTAGAATATGATCCAAGCATTGGAATAATAGGGTTAGAAGCAGCAGTTACAATGGAAAGACAAGGATATAGAATAAAAAGACGCAGGTTGAAGAATAAAAAAATACCATTTAATCATTTGATAACAAAGGAGGAAACAAAAGATTTTATTCAAAATAAATTTAATATAAAAATTATAAAGGAAGAGGAGGAAGAATGAGCTATAGTAATTATGAAAAAGCATTTAAACAGCTTGAGGTAAAACCAGCTAAACTTAAAAAGTTTATTAAACATAACTCTCCTAAAAAAAGAATTTTTGGAATTGCTGCAAGAAGATGTCTTTTATGTGGAAGAATCAGCGCTCATATAAGATCATATGGACTAAATTTATGTAGGCAATGTTTTAGATTAACTGCAAAAAAATTAGGATTTAAAAAATACTCTTAAAATGACAACGAATGATCCTTTATCAAATGTACTTTCACATTTATATAATTGTGAAAAGGTAAGCAGGCCGGAATGCATAGTTAAACCAGTATCAAAATTAATTGTTAAAGTGCTTGAAATTATAAAAAATGGAGGATATATTGGTGATTTTAATATAACAAAAGATGGCAGAGGCGGATTAATTAAAATAAATCTGCTGGGCAACGTAAATAAATGCGGGGTAATAAAGCCAAGATTCCCATTTAAATTAGATGAACTAGAAAAATTTGAAAAAAGATTTTTACCATCAAAAGATTTTGGATTGTTGATTGTTTCAACCTCAAAAGGTTTAATGACCCATGTTGAATCCAGAGAAAAAAATTTAGGAGGAAGATTAATAGCATATGTCTACTAAACAAAAACCAAGAACTCTATTTAAGGAAGAAATAGATATTCCAGAAAATGTTAAGTTGGATATCTCTAGTTCATTGATAAAAGTAAATGGGCCAAATGGAAGCAATGAAAGAAGATTCATTGATCCAAAAATTAACATTAAAAAAGAAGGCAATAAAATAATTTTATCCTCTAATAGGTACACAAAAAAGGAAAAAAGAGTTATAAAAACATTTAAAGCTCATATTATTAATTTAATAAAAGGAGCGAGTAACCTTTATGTCTATAACCTAAAAATATGTTCAGGTCATTTCCCGATGAATGTTTCTGTTTCTAATAATAAGATTATAATAAAGAATTTTTTTGCGGAAAAAATACCTAGAGAAGCTAAAATTTTGCCAAATGTAGACGTTAAAGTAAATGGGGATATAATTACAGTTAAAAGTATCGATAAAGAATTAGCAGGGCAAACAGCTTCTAATATTGAACAGGCATGTAGAATTGTCAATCGTGATAGACGCGTTTTTATGGATGGAATTTGGATCACTTCAAAAGCAGGCAAACAAATAACATAAAATGGAAATCAATTTAATAAAAAAGAAGAAAAAAAGATTTATTAGATATAAGTCTATAAACCAAGTAAAATTAAAAGGAGGGTGGAGAAGGCCTCGTGGCATTCATAATAAAGTAAGGTTAAAGAAAAAAGGCCATCCTCATAAAGTTTCAATTGGCTATGGCACAAAAAAAGGAACAAGAAATCTTTATAATTCAATTTTTGATTATCGGTTAGTTAAAAACATAAAAGATTTAGATGATATAAATAAGAAGTATATTATAATTTCTAGATCTATTGGATTAAAAAAGAAAATTGAAATATTAAAAAAAGCTAAAGAATTAAACCTAAATGTTATAAACATTAAAGATATTGATGCTTTCTTGAAAAACATTGAAAATAGAAGAAATGAGTTTAAAGAAGATAAAAAAAAGAAGCAGCAAAAAAAAGAAGAAACAAAAAAGAAAGTAGAAGAAAAATCAAAAGAGAAAAAAGAATCAACCCAAGAAGAAAAAACTGAAAAGGAAAAAGAAGAAAAAAAGAAAATTTTAGAGAACAAGTAAAATGAATCTAAAAACAAAGAAAAGAATTGCAAAATCATTGTTTAACGTAGGAAATAAAAGGGTCTGGATAGACCCAGATAAATCAAAAGAAGTAAAGGAAGCAATAACAAAAAAAGATATAAAAAACCTGGTCAAAAAAGATATAATCAAAATAAAACAGAAAAAAGGCCAATCTGGATTTAGAATAAGAAAAGCAAAAATACAACTTAGAAAAGGGAGAAGAAAAGGTATTGGTTCAAAAAGGGGAGCAAGTAATGCAAGATTCCCAAAAAAATTACGATGGATGATTAAAATTAGAAATCAGCGGGATTTATTAAAATATTTAAGAAATAAATCATTAATATCTAAAAAAAATTATAGAATATTGTATAGAAAGGCTAAAGGAGGATTTTTCAGAAGTAAAAGACACATTCACATTTATCTATCTGAACACAAATTAATTGAAAATGGCGCTAAATAAAAGATACTCTGTAAGGTATAGGAGAAAAAGATTAGGACTAACTGATTATCGAGCTAGACTTAGATTAGTTTTATCAAAGAAGACCAGATTGGTTGTTAGGAGATCCCTTAATAATTTTATTGTCCAATTAATAAATTATAACCCTGATGGGGACAATATAATTAAATCATTCAATAATAAGAACCTAAAGGAATATGGCTGGAAATATAGGTTTGGTAATCTGCCTTCTGCTTATCTGCTCGGGTTGCTTATAGGTTCGGAGGCTAAGAAATTAAAAATTAAGGAAGCAGTGCTTGATATAGGACTAAATGAATCTATAAAAGGGTCCTCTTTCTATGCTGTATTAAAAGGTGCTTTAGATGCAGGATTAAACATTTCACATGATAAAAAAATTTTGCCAAATGACGATAGAATAAAAGGAAAACATATTCTAGATTATTATAATAAATTATCTCAAGATGAGAAAAACAAACAATTTTCGAAATACATAAAAAATAAGATTAATCCTTTGGATATAATAAAAGATTTTGAAGAAATTAAATTAAAAATATTAAATAAATACAAAAATGCCTGAAGAAAACAAATTAATAGAAACTGTAGTTGAAGAAATACCTATTGGTATAAAAAAGTTTAAAGATTTTGATATGGGTAACTGGCAGCCTAAAACCGAAATAGGCAGAAAAGTAAAAACAGGAGAAATAACAAATATAGATGAAATTTTGAATTCTGGGAAGAAAATATTTGAAATAGAAATAGTTAATACTTTGTTGCCGAATTTACAGATAGAATTACTTTTAATAGGCCAATCAAGAGGTAAATTTGGTGGCGGGAAAAGAACAATTTGGCGTCAAACTCAGAAGAAAACTAGCGAGGGTAATAAGCCAAAATTTGCAACTTTAGCATTAGTTGGAAATAAAGATGGTTACATAGGAATAGGATTTGGAAAATCTAAAGAGACAATGCCCGCAAGAGAAAAAGCAATCCGAAATGCTAAACTTAATATAATAAAAGTAAAGCGAGGTTGTGGCTCTTGGGAATGTGGCTGTGGTAAAGATCACTCAATCCCATTTAAAATAGAAGGCAAATCATCTTCTGTTACAATAAGATTAATTCCTGCTCCAAAAGGTACAAAATTATGTGTTGAAAAAGAATGCCAGAAAATACTCAACTTCGCAGGTATAAAAGATATCTACTCAAAAACTTCAAAATCAACAACTAAGATGGGATTAATTAAAGCATGTTTTAATGCATTAAGAAACCTGTCTCATGTAAAAATTAAAAACAGGGATTTAATAATATCGGGGCAAAATGAATAAGATAGCTGTACTAAGAATTAGAGGAAATTTAAACGTCAGAAAAGAAAATAAAGATACCTTAAAAATGCTGAGGTTATTCAATAAAAATTATTGCATTGTGATTGATAATAATGCAAATTATGTTGGAATGATAAAGAAAGTAAAGGATTATGTTACATGGGGGGAGATTGATAAAGAAACAGTTGAATTATTATTAAAAATTAGAGGAAGGTTAGCAGGAAACAAGCTATTAACAGAAGAATATTTAAAAGAAAAACTAAACACTTCAATTAAAGATTTTGTAAATGATTTTTTTGATGGAAAAAAATCTTTTAAAGATATTCCTGGATTAAAACAATTTTTTAGATTAGCCCCCCCTATAAAGGGTTTTGAACGCGGTGGAATAAAAAAGCCGTTTAGCATGGGTGGCGCTTTAGGATATAGAAAAGATAATATAAATAATTTAATAAAAAGAATGAGTTAAAATGATAAATAAAAGAAAAAAATTTAGCAGGATGAGGGCAAGCCAGACTCATGGAGGTGGTGCAAAGAAAAAAAGAAGAGGTTCCGGCCATCGCGGTGGTTTTGGTATGGCAGGCAGTGGAAAAAGGGCTGATCAAAAAAAACCAACTATACTAAAATTATATGGGAATAAATACTTTGGCAAACATGGATTTGTAAGGCCGAGTAAGGTTATAGATAAAATTAAAGCTGTGAATATATCTCATGTAGAGGAAAAATTAGAAGATTATATTAATAAAAATTTAATAACAAAAGAAAATAATTTTTATGTTTTAAATTTAAAAAAATTAGGCTATGATAAATTGCTTGGTGCGAGCAACATAACAAAAAAATATAAGATTATAGGAAAAGTTTCAAGAAAAAGTAAAGATAGAATAGAAAAATTGGGCGGTATAATCGAGGAAAGTTAAATGTCTCTAATAAGTACAATAATTTCTAATTTACCAGAGGTCAAAAAACCTGAACAAAAATATTTGCCATTTAATCAAAAACTTAAATGGACAATAATAATTTTAATAGCTTATTTTACAATGGGGGTAATTCCATTATATGGATTAGGAAGAAACGAATTACAAAATTTTGAATTTCTTTCTATTATCTTGGGGGCTCAATTTGGTTCTTTAATTTCGTTGGGAATAGGCCCTATAGTTACTGCTTCAATTGTACTGCAATTATTAAATGGTTCTGGGATTTTAAAATTAGATACAACAACACACGAAGGAAGAGTATTTTTTCAGGGGGTGCAAAAAATATTATCAATCTTCTTTATAATATTTGAATCTTTAATATATGTATTCATGGGTGGCCTTAATCCGGAAATCGGATTCTCACCATGGGTATTAGTTTTGCAATTATTTGTTGCTGGAATATTAATTCTTTACATGGATGAAGTTGTGAGTAAATGGGGCTTTGGCTCTGGAGTAAGCTTAT
>CAYITI010000010.1:0-9682 GCA_964366235.1 Candidatus Woesearchaeota archaeon | reverse complement strand
AAAAAACATAATTTTATCTGGTTTAATCTGAATTCAGATCATGGCAACTGTCCTGAACAAACTTATTATGCCCTAAGTTATTATAGAATTTTAAAAAAAGACAGAATAAGAACAGGTGATGAAAAATTCTTTGACGCACATGAAATAGCGGGTTACTGGCAAATTATGAAAGATTTTAAAAATAAAAGTTATGATGTAATGATTATTGACAATCCATTATTCTTTTTAAATAAATCTGGATTTGAATTAATTAATAAAATGAAATATAGAATTGTAAAAGAATATAAAATTAAAGGTGAATTAAAATTAAGGCCTTTAAATGATAAAGAGATGTGTGTATTATTTGGCGAGCAATTAGCTTTAGAAAAAGATTTATTAGAAAAAAGAAAAGCTAGTTACATTGGGCATAAGATTTATGAAAGATTTTTCCATCCTAAAGATTTGAATTTTGCAATATATAAAAAATAATATTAATAAATTTGATAAGTATTGCACATAATCGCTGTTATATCTCCCGTTAGGGCAAATTACTTCGCAATTTGAGTTGCGAGGCGGCGCAAGATTTATAAAGATTTAGAATATTTTTAATTTATGATAGATATAACAGACTTTTAGCGAAGTTCTTGGAATTTGGGCTTTTGAGCCGCTAAAAGTAGTATTTTTGACTAACGAGTCTAAATTTTTGTTTTCATCGCAGAGTTAAAGCTTAATTATTTAAATAATTTCTTATAGTCTAAGATAATGATTAATCTTTATAAAGATTTATTAAAGAAATTCAATTATCAAGGATGGTGGCCAATTTACAATTCAAAAACTAAAAAATTTGAATATCATCCTAAAGATTACACTTATCCAAAAAATGATTTACAAAGATTAGAAATTTGTTTGGGAGTGATTTTAACCCAAGGAACAAATTGGAAGAATGTTGAAAAAGCTTTATCTAATTTAATAAAAAATAATTTAATTGATAAAGAAAAATTACTAAAAATTCCTTTAAATAAATTATCTTTAATAATTAAAAGCTCTGGTTATCATAATCAGAAAGCTAAAAAAATTAAAGAGTTTATTAAATTCCTGCAATCTAAAAAAGAATTTACAAGAGAAAATTTGTTAAATATCTGGGGTATAGGAAAAGAAACAGCTGATTCAATTTTATTATATGCCTGCAATAAGTCTTATTTTGTTATAGATAATTACACTAAAAGAATTTTTATAAAATTAGGTTATTGTAAAGAAAATATTTCTTATGACGAATTGCAAAATTTAATTACTAAAAATATTTCAAAAGATTTTAAAATTTATAATGAATTTCATGCCTTATTTGTTAGATATGGCAAAGATTTATTTAATAGAAATAATTAGATGCAGATATTGTATAAAGTTGCTCTCTTAATATTTCTTTTCTAAGTAAAAAAGAATTTTTTTTAGATAAATTTTTTACAAAATTGTGGTTAAATAATATATCACTAATTAATTCTTCAATATCATGATCTCTAGAAACCATTAAAGTTTTGTTTTTTATTGATTCATAAATCATTGTGCATACCAAATTTTTATCATTAATGCTTGCTTCGGTATTATTAAAAATTTCATATAAACCATTTCTTATTCTATCATAAGCTTCTTTATTAAAATCATTTTTCTTTTGTAATCTTTCATATAATATATCAACTATTGACTTCTCGATAGATTTAACTTCTCTTAAGTTTTCTTTTATGATATTAAATGCTTTTTTTCTTTTCATTTCTAAGAATAAACCTTCATATTTATTCAATATTGATTTATAAACAGGTGAGAAGCATAACATTTCTTCTATAATTCCTTCTGTACTATAAATTTCTTTCTTTTCTATTAAATTTTTTATTTTAGAAGTATAGTCTGTAGCCTTATTAAATAATTTTTCAAAGATATCATCTGGAAAATTATTTTTTACTAAATAACCGATATAATGACGTGGTCCAACTTGGTACATATTTGCATCAAAAAGAATATTTTCATCATTTATTAATGATTTATTTAATTGTGTTAAATATTTATCAACATCAAAATTTATTAAATTATTTAAATTTCTTATAAATTTATCTTCTCTACCTTCTGCTTTATTCTCCGTTCCTTTGGAATAAAATTTATTATTTTGTAATCCTTCCATCTTCCACTTCCAAGATAATTATCTTTATGTTTAATAATAACAAAAGTATTAAATTCTTTACTGCAGCTTAAATCATTACCCTGCAACCAGGAACTAGCATCTTCTTCATTAATTTCATAAATATTTTTTGTTGCATATTTTCCAAATAATTGACTTCCTTCTATTGTTAACCTTAATTCTTTATCTAATCTAGCAATGTACAAGCCAAGTTCATTTATTCTTAATTTTAATAAATCAACTTTATTAACCTCTTTGCTTATTACAAATAATTTACCTTCTTTATTTTGCAACATTTTATAATTAAAATCTAATTTTTTGATTCCAAATTGCTCTTTAATCTTATTAAGAATTCTTTCAATCTCTTTTTTTTTTAAAAATTTAAGATTTTGCATTTAAGCTATTTTTTCATCCAAGCTTTTTTTATTTTTTAATTCTTTTTCTAAATCTAATCCAAGATCTTTTAAAGATTTAACATGAGCTTGTATTAAGCTGTTTACTATCTGCAATAATCTTGCTAATTCTTCTCTTTCTTTAACTAGAGTTGCAATGCTTCCCTTATGAAATCCTAGCTGTTCTTCATTTGCCATTTTTTATTCTCCTTTATCTTTAATAATACTTATTAAGTTATATACAACTCTTTCTATTCCTTTACAAATTCAACAGAATTCTTCACAACTAAAAACATATTATTTGTTACACCCAAAACCCTGGAATTACAAGTATCGCAAGTTTGCTTTAATTCATTTAATGTTTCTTTTAATTTATGATGATCGCCTGTAAATTTATTCATTTTTATTAAAGCAATTGTTTTGTCCTGAACAATAAAACTAGTAACCTGATTAAGTTCATCTTTATTTTTTAGATCAAATATTTTCAGCTTATAATCCATATTAATTAATTCTTGTTTTATTTCTTCTTCTTGAATTTCATCATTAACATCTTCCACAAATAAATTTTTAAGCCAGGAGAAAAAGCTCATTTTTGCCCCCCCATTATCGCCTTTCTTTCAATTAAAGCTACTTTTTCATTAATTCTTTTCATGGTTATTTCAGGTATTTGGAAATTATATTTTTTAATCTTTTCTACCTCCTTAATAAAGGTTTCTTCTGCATTTTTTAAATCATAATATGAATTAAAATAACTATTGCTTCCTGTTTTCATTCTTCTTTCAATTTCATTTATTTTGTGCATTAAGTTTTCGATATTTCTCTGAGGAATATTAATAATCTGCACGGGTTCTTCTTTTTTCATTTGCTTATTATTAGAAAAAGATTCTAATCTTGGTTTTGGTTTTTCTTCCTGCGCCTTTAATCTTTTTAATACTTCTATAGTTTTTTCCCTAATTTCAGGCATTTTACCTCTTTTTAAGCATAGAATTTGCTGAATTGATCTTCAGAGAAGTTTTCCTTGATAAACTGCACCATCATTTGGTTATTTGCTAATTCATAAATTCTTAAAGCAGTTCCAATTAAGCCTGATTTAAGCAGAATATCTCCCAATTTAGAAAGCTTATCTTTATCTTCTGCTAATTCATAAGCTCTTGCAGCATAACTTAATTTATTTTCATTAAGGCATTTATCTCCTAATCTGACAAGCTTATCATTATTTTTTAATATTGCAAATACCTCAATAGCAACATCTAACTTCTCTTTTTCTATGCAAACTTCTCCAAGTCTTATTAATCTTTGCTCATCCTTTAAAATTGAAAATGCCCTTAAAGCATCTGATAAATGAGCATCTTGCAGGCATTTCTCTCCGCATTTTATTAATTTATTTTTATCCTGAGAAAAATTATAAGATAGATTATATATCTCAATTGCTTGGTTATATTGCCCTCGTGAAGAGAACATATCCCCTATCTCATTTAATTTATTGATATTTTTAGTAAGAACAAATGATTTAACAGCTTGTACAAAATCCCCCCTTTTAACAAACTCGTCACCAGCTGCATTTAATAAACCCTCTCTGGTTTGATCATCAAACATGTTCAAGTTAACATTATCAATTCCTTTTTTTACGATACTTGGAACAATTTTAGCAAAAGAACCTGCACCTTCATTTTCTTCAACTAATTGTTTTATATTATTTTTAATATTTTCCATAATATTGCTAAATATACTCCTTCTATATAAATATTTTGCTTTATTTTAGTCAAAAACAGATAAATTTAAATACTAAACTCTTTTTCACAGAAAAAAACTTGGGTTGATTTTCTTAAAGAATTTTAACCCCCGGGAGGAATAAAATGTCTAAGAAACAATGGGAAGAAGCAGATGAAGAAGATAAGAAGGATAATGATGACACTGATGAAGAGGAAGAAGATGATGATGATGAATAGTAATTCCTGTAAATAGTTAATTTATTTTTTTCTTTTTAAAAAAGAAAAATTATTTATATTAGAATGATTTTATTATTTTATGGATAATATGGCAACAGGTTTGATTTTAGTTCCATGTAAACTCTGCAAAACTAAAGTATCAGTAAGCGATTTAAGAAGAAATAAAGAGGGGTTATATGTCTGTAATACCTGTTTAAGTCATGGATTTTATGAAACAACATTAAGGGCTGATGAATTTAGAAGACCAGCTGAATTGCCAAAAGTTCAGTCTTTTATAAAAAAGGAAGAAAAAGTAAAGTATTTTTGTAATTCTTGTAAATATAGCTTTACTAGGCCTATTGGTTCAGCAAGCAAGGGGTGTCCATTTTGTGGTAAAGAATATAGCGTGCAAAAACGGGAAAGTGCTGCTGAATTATTAAGAAATGTTGATGATATGATAATATAAAGATGGACTATATTATCTGTCACTCAAAAGAGAAATTATCATTAGACCAATTAGCAGAAGTTATTATTGGAGTTAATTGTAATTTTATTAGCGATATAAATAGAACAAAAAAAGATTTTATATTAGATGGATTTTATTATGGAATAGGAAAAAACGATATTAGCGAAAAAGACAGAAATTTTATTGAAAAATATGGTCTAGAAATTATTGGTGGACTTTAACAAAATTTAAATATTAAGAAATAAATTGTTTTTCTATGATTAATTTTAGTAATTCAAATTTAATTCTAAAATATGCTTTAAAAAATGCTGTTGATTACAATGGAAAAGTTAATTTTAATTCTGTTCTAGGAAAAGTATTACAAGAAAAACCTGATTTAAAGCAGAATATTAAAGAACTAGCAAAGGAAATTAATGAAGTTATAAAAAAAGTTAATTCTTTAAGTTTAAATGAACAAAAATCTCAATTAGAAAATTATACTTTTGAAGAAAAACTAAAGGAACAACATCTTTTACCAGAACTGCCAAATGTCTCAAATAAAGTTATTACCAGAATAGCGCCTTTTCCATCTGGCCCGTTGCATATCGGAAATGCTCGTCCTGCTGTATTAAATGATGAATATGCTAAGAGGTATAAAGGAAAATTATTTTTAGTAATAGATGATACGATTGGAAGTGAAGAAAAGCCAATATTAAAAGAAGCTTACAAACTAATTCCAGAAAGCTTAAAATGGCTAAATATAAAATTTAAAAAGATTTATTACAAAAGCTCTAGATTAAAGATTTATTATAAATATGCTGAAGAATTAATTAAACTAGGCAAAGCATATGTTTGTTTCTGTTCAAGTGAAAAATTAAGAAGTAACAGGGCTAAAGAAACAGAATGTGATTGCAGAAATGCAAGCGTAAAAGAAAATCTAGTAAATTGGAAAAGAATGTTTAAAATGAAAGAAGGTCAATCTTCTTTAAGGATTAAAACAAGTTTGCAGCATCCTAATCCTGCTTTTCGCGATAGAGTCATTTTTAGAATTTCTGAAAGAGAACATCCAAAAGTAAAGAAAAAATACAAGGTATGGCCATTATTAGATTTCTCTTGGGCAATTGATGATTATTTGCTTGGTATTACTCATATTATCAGAGGAAAAGAATTAATGATTGAAAGTGAAATGGAAAAATATATTTGGGAAATTTTTAATTGGCCACAAAAAGAAATAATCCATACGGGATTACTGCAAATTTTAGGCATTAAACTAAGCAAATCTAAATCTCGTGAAGAAGTTTTATCTGGAAAATACATTGGCTGGGATGATCCTAGGACATTTAGCTTGCAAAGTCTAAAAAAAAGAGGATTTAAACCAGAAGCCATCAGAAAATTTTGCTTAAGTTTTGGTTTAACTCAAACCGAGATTACTGTTCCAATTGAAAAATTGTATAGTGAAAATAAAAAATTGATTGATAAAGAAGCAAGAAGATATTTTGCAATATTTGATCCTAAAAAAGTTAAAATTGAAAATGCTCCAAAATTAAATGTCAAAGCTCCTTTGCATCCCGATTATGATTATGGATTTAGAAATTTTAAAACAGGAAATGAATTTTATGTTCAAGATAATCTAGAAGAAAATAAAAATTACAGGTTTATGCATTTGTTTAATTTTAAAAATAATAAATTTATTTCCCGGGATTTAGACAAGAGTTTAGATACTAAAATGATACATTGGCTGCCTGTAATCAAAGATTTAGTTAATGTTGAAGTATTAATGGATAATGGGGAAATTTTAAAGGGAATTGGAGAAAAAAGTTTAAAAAAAGTTAAAGTTAATCAAACAGTGCAATTTGAAAGAAATTTCTTTACTAAACTAGACAAAAAAGAAAAAAATAAATTAAGATTTTGGTTTACTCATAAATAATTTTACAACTCTTTAATAAAAAGCTTTATAAATCTTCATTTTAATAATTGTTTTTATGGCAGAGGTTAACAAAGAATTGCAGGAAAAAGCCTATGAAGCTGTTGAAATAGCCAGAAAAACAGGAAAATTAAAAAAAGGAGTAAATGAAGTCACAAAAGCTGTTGAACGTGGAAATGCTAAATTAGTTTTAATTGCAAAAGATATCAATCCTCCAGAGATAACAATGCATCTTCCAGTTTTATGCGAGGAAAAAGGCACTCCTTTTGTTTATGTTTCAAGCAGAGAAGAACTTGGAACAGCAGCTGGTTTAAATGTATCGACTGCTAGTGTTGTAATAATTCAAGAAGGAGACGCTGCTAATCTAATAAAAGAAATAAAACAAGCTTCTAAAATTTCTGAAAATTGAATTTAAATGGGTGAAAAAAAATTAAAGGCAAAACCTGGAAGATCTTCTGAAAAAAAAGCAGAAATCAGCTTTAGTGAGCGTCAAGCAGGCCACTTATTTTCATTAGCATGGCCGGCTCAGGTAGAAGAGGTAGTTGGAAGAACAGGAGCCAGAGGAGAAGCAACCCAGGTTAGATGCAAAGTATTAGAAGGAAGGGACAGGGGCAAAATCATAAGAAGAAATGTTAAAGGGCCTGTGAGAATAGGTGATATTTTAATGCTTCGTGAAACAGAGATTGAGGCTCATAAACTAATGCAGGGTAGAAAATAAAATGGTCAATTGTTCTTTTTGTGGAAAAAGTATTATTCCTGGAACAGGAAAAATTTTTGTTCAAAATACAGGGAAAATGTTATATTTTGATGGTTTAAAATGTGAGAAAAATATGCTAAAGCTTAAAAGAAAAGCACATAAGTTAAAGTGGACCAAATTCTATGAAAAAGGAAAGTCTAAATAAATAGTAAAATATTATATCTTAAAGATAAAATTATTCTCCCTATTTAAATCTCCCTCTTTTTATGTTGTTATTGTTTAATGCCTTACTATTAACGGTGAGATTAATTGTACATCCCCCAATTTCTCTATATTTTTATGCACTATGTTATCTAGTTTAAGTTCATTCTTTGCTTCTATCTCTGCAATAAGGTCATATTCTCCCTGAGTCATATCTATTTTCTTTACATAGTGCATTTTCATTAGCTTATTTGCTAGATTCATACTTTTTCCATTTCTAGCTAAAATAAGTAAATATGCTTCTATCATTTTAACCCCCTTTATCATTTATATTTAATAGAGATTCAAATATTAAGATTAGAGTAAATTAATGTAATGATTTATTTTTCTTCGTCATAACTATAATATCCTGCAGACCATGCTTCCTGCCAGCCCTCTATTTCATCATCGTCTAGCTCTTTTTCTCTTCCTTCCTCTGTCGCCAATTCCTCTATATCCTCTTCCTCTAATGCATCATAGTCTTTTTCTTTCATTTTATCTCACCAAGATTTTTAATATAGTTAAGTATATATAGTTATACTATATATTTAATATAAAGTATATACATTATATATAATTTATTTAGGAGGTATATTAATGGATTATAGGAAAATTATAAAATTTGGAAATTCCTCGCATATATTGTCTCTTCCAAAGGACTGGTTAAGGAAAAATAAATTAAAAAAAGGTGATTTAGTCTATATCTCTGAAAATGGGAATGATGAATTAGTTTTAAGCCCCCAATTAAAGGATGAAAATCAAGAATCTGAAATTACAATCACAGAAAACAGCAGCATAGATGAATTACATAGAAAATTAGTTTCTAGTTATATTGCAGGTTATAATATCATTAATATTAAATTAAAAAATTCCAATAATATTGATATTATAAAAAATTTCCTGGAATCCTTGATGGCATTTGAAATTATGGAGCAGACCCCTAATGAAATTAAAGCTAAAGATCTTTTGAATATTAAAGAAATCTCAATGGAAAAAATAATACGCAGAATAGACACAATAACAAGGTCAATGATGGAAGATGCGAAATTAAGCTATAAATCAAACAATTATGAAAATATTTACAAAAGAGATTTTGATATCAACAAATTAACATTTTTATCATACAGGATTATAAAAAAATGCCTTGAATATCCAAAAATAACTGAGTTAGTCGGAATAAAATACAGCAAATTAATTGAAGAGTGGCTTTTGGTTTTTTATTTAGAAAAGATAGCAGATGAAATAAAAAGAATTTCAAGATATTTAACAAGATTAAAAAATAATTCTGATAAAGTAAAAGAAGTGATGAATATTTATTCAGAAGTCCAAGATGATTTTAGTAAATGCATGAATGCCTATTACAAAAATGATTTAATAATAGCACATGAAATTATGGATAAAAAAGATGATATAATGAAAAAATGCAATGCCCTACTGGGAAAAAATACGAATCAGTATATTTTTAATATTATAGACAGGACAAAAGCTATAGAAAAATATATTAGAGATATGGCCATTTTAATCTACCAGGAGAAAGGGTAAGATTTCTTTAACAAAAATCTTTATAAAGTTATTTTTTTGCTACTTATTGGGGAAAAATGATGCAGACTAGAAGTTTAAATTGCGTATTTGTCGGCCATGTTGACCATGGCAAGACAACTTTGCTAGATAGAATTAGGGGCACAAATATAGCAAAAAATGAGCCTGGTTTGATCACCCAAAGCATTTCTGCTTACCAGATTGATTTAAAATTAATTGAAGAAATATGCAGTCATTTAATCAAAGATAAAAAAATAAAAATTCCAGGAATTTTGGCAATTGACAGCCCTGGGCATGCTGCTATTACTAATTTAAGAAAACGAGGAGGAAGTTTAGCTGATATTGCTGTTTTGTTCATAGATATAAATGAA
>CAYITI010000009.1:0-10369 GCA_964366235.1 Candidatus Woesearchaeota archaeon | reverse complement strand
GAAGGGGGCAAGGTTATGGTAACAAAGGAAAATCGCGGTCTAAGCCAGCAATTTCGCAATTTAAGATGACAGGTGCCAAGACAAGTAAAAAAACTAATTTAAAATTTACTTGTGATATTTGTAAGAAATCAAGTTTACAACGTCAGGGTATAAGAATGAAAAAAGTGGTAATAGAATAAAATGAACCTAATTAAAGAACCAACATCAAGATTTATAAAACTGCGTTGCCATAAATGCAAAAATGAACAGATTATATTTGGTAAAGCCACTAGTGAAGTTAATTGTCTAGTCTGCAATCATACTATAGCTTCTCCCAGCGGGGGAAAGGCTAGGATTAAAGAGAGAATTTTAGAGATTTTAGAATAATTTTATAAACCGCAATTATTAGTTAATTTTATGTTTTACAAAAAACAAGGATTTCCGGAAATCGGTGAAATTGTAATCTGCACAGTCAAAAAAATTTTACCCCATGCTGTTTTTGTTGATTTGGATGAATATGATAAAGAAGCAATGATTCATATTTCAGAGATAGCTCCGGGGAGGATAAGAAATCTTCGCGAGTATGTTGTTGAGGGGAAAAAAATTATTTGCAGGATTCTTAATCTAGACAAAACAAAGGGTTATATTGATTTATCATTAAGAAGGGTTACCCAGACTCAAAAAACAAATAAGAATAACCAGTATAAACAAGAACAAAAATGTGAAAAAATATTGGAAGATGTTGCTAAATTATTAAAAATTGATTTAAAAACAATTTATGAAAAAGCTGGTTATAAGATTATTGAAAAATACGATGGATTAATTCCATGCTTTAATGAAATTGTGAATCATAATTTGGATTTAAAGGATCTTGATATTGATAAAAATATAGCGGAAAAGATAACAGAAGTTGTTAAAGAAAAAATAAAACCTCCAGAGGTTATTATCTCAGGGATATTAAAATTAGAATCAGACGCCCCTGATGGAATTGAGTTAATTAAAAAAGCATTATTGCAAAATAAGTATGAAAATATGAAAATAAGCTATTTAAGCGCTCCAAATTACAGATTAATTGTAACTTCGAAAGATTATAAAACAGCTGAATCTTTAATTAAAAATATTAGCTCAAGCATAATTGAAGCAATGAAAAAGCTTAAAGGCAGGGCGGAATTTATTAGATCATGAAAAAACAGATATTATTCTGCAATAATTGTTGGGGGTATACCTTGAAAGAAAATTGTCAAAATTGCAACAATAAAACTTTGTCTCCTAAGCCTGCTAAATTCAGCATTGAGGATAAATATTTAAGATATAGATTAAAAGCTAAAGAAAATGAAATTTGATGTTAAGCAATTTTTAAAACCAGACCTAGATAAGCCAATTTTGATAGAAGGTTTGCCTGGAATCGGGAATGTTGGCAAAATTTCTGCTGATTTTATTGTTGATAATTTAAAAGCTAAAAAATTTATTGAAATTACCTCAATTTCTTTTCCAAATTCAGTTTTCGTTAATGAAAAAAACCTGATAGATTTGCCAAAAATAGATTTTTATTATAAAAAGGGAAAGCAGGATTTTATTTTTTTAACAGGCGATGTGCAGCCTTTAAATGAGGAATCTTGCTATGAATTTTGCAGTCTTATATTGGAGATATTTTCTAGATATAAAGGTAAAGAAATAATAACATTAGGTGGCATTGGGATGAATAAGATTCCCAAACATCCCATGGTTTACTGCACCGCTAATAATGAAGCTATAACTAAAAGATATAAATCAAATAATCTTAATTCAGAAATATTTGGAGTTGTCGGACCAATAATGGGGGTTACTGGATTATTGGTTGGATTGGCAGCTAAAAGAAATATTCCTGCAATAGCCTTACTAGCCCAAACATATGGGCACCCAAGTTACTTGGGTATTAAAGGTGCACGCGAGATAATAAAAATTCTCAATAACAAATTGGATTTAAAAATTAGCTTGAATAAACTAGATCGTGAAATTAGCAATATTGAAAAAGATATTAAAGAAAAACAAAGTTTGATTAAACCTATAATTTCTCAAAAAACGAATATTGGAGACGAGACAACTTACATTGGTTAAAATTCATTTAAAGATTTTTGCTGCTTCTTATAATCATTTATATCTGCTTCTTCATCTGGCTTAATTAATTTGCCGTAAACTCCTGCTCCTCCAGGGATATATTTTATTTTATCTTCTCTAAAATACTGTAAGTATTTTGCTACTTTTTCATCAACTTTTCTAATTTCATTAATATCAACATCTAAAAGAATTTTAATTTCATTGCCAAATATATCTATGA
The DNA here is from genome assembly GCA_964366235.1 of Candidatus Woesearchaeota archaeon. Lineage (GTDB taxonomy): Archaea > Nanobdellota > Nanobdellia > SCGC-AAA011-G17 > GW2011-AR20 > GW2011-AR20. The sequence continues at coordinate 8,073 of CAYITI010000009.1, read as the reverse complement.
ATTTTTTCCATGTTGATTGAACTTTTAATGACCATGCATTATTAACATCTAACGCTAAAGCGATTATTTCACTTAAAGAGGTAATATGAGTGCATTTTGGCCTATGATCTGGATGTTTATTTTCTGGCAAATCTGCTAATTCATGAATTCTATAATCAACGCCTTTTTTTATCGATTTATTGCAGTTAGAACATCTCCATTTTAATTTTATTGCTTCTTCTGGATCATAAAATTTTAAACAACCAGTGCATCTTGTTTTATGATATTTGCCCTCTAAAGGATTAAACTTTATATTTAGTGTGCATTTTCTTCCGTTTTCTCTTTTCAATGCTTTTTTAACTTCATTAAAATTAATTTCTTTTAATTGCAGAGTGTTAAATTCCCTGCCCATTTTATTTGGCCAGGGAGAATGAGCATCACTATTAGAAGTAAAAGTTAAATTATGCAGTTCTGAAATTCTATCAGCCATATTTGTATCTGCACTTAATCCAAGTTCCATAAAATAAATTTTATTCCAGTATTTGCCATAACAATTTTTATAAGAATTATATTTTGAAAAAAGTCCGAAATATGGAGTAAATGCATGTGAAAATCCAAGCAAACAATCTGCTTTTACACAAATTTCTGCTATTTCTTCTCCATTCATATGTATTGTAGGTCTACCATCTGTATCCAAATCTTTGCACTTATCTTTAAAAGCTTCTCTCAATTCTTCAACTTTAGAAAAACTTGGAAATAAGATTAAATGATGAACTCTATTTATATCATTAATTTCTGTTTGTAAAATAAATTTTGTGCCATTTTCATGTTCAAGAATTCCATCATCAATTATTTTTAATTGTTCTTTAACCAATTTTATCCATCTGGCATTTAAAATATCCCCTGTAGAAACCAGATTAAGGCCTTTTAACGGAGCTTGCTCTGCTATTTTATTAGGAATCATATCTTTGCTTACAGCTCCAGAATATAGCCCATGAAGATGAAAATCAGTATTGCATCTTATGTAATCATTCATAATGTAAAAATAAAAAAAGAATTAATAAATCTATCTTATGCTTTGAAAGATTGTTACCTGTTTTGTTGTCTGGTCGCGGTAAACATAGCTTAATGTCAAACTTAATTTATCAACAACTGTTTCTTCAATGCTTTTCCAGCAACTTAATGTATCTTTTCCGGTTTGATCTAGTGTAATAATCCCTTCCTCGCTGGGTTCGCCAGATCTAAAACTGCAAACAACTCCAACGGGGCTATTAACCTTAACATTTATTTTATTTTTGTTTTCAACCCTTTTTATTTCATCGTCTAAATCTTCGCATTTTGAAGTTACTGGATAAACCTCGCCTTTGCCTTTATTTTCTAAATTAATATCAAATCTTATCTGGTCTGTCCCGCGTGTTTGTTCTTTGATTGAAGTAATTTGTATTGGTGCAGAAGAAACACTTCCCTTAGTTATTTTCTCTCCAATAACATCACAAATTTGTTCACCTGATTCCTGGCTTAGGCTTGATTTTAAGCAAACATCAACAGATGCTTTAGTTTGATAAGGATAACATAATCTTGCACGCAAAGTAACTTCTTGTGAATTAATTATTGATTGCCTGTATCTTATATTTCCAAAATCAATTTCCTGCTCGCCGCCTTCTTTTGTGAACTCACCTTGAGATTCTAATGGCCCTAAAGCTGCCCTATATTCTGGTGTTAAACCAAAATCCTCTAGCGCAACGCCAAATATTCTAGCCTTTGCATTTCCAGTAGCAATTTTTGTCTCCCCTTTATTTTTTAATAAAACTTTAACTTTTACAGAATCATTCTGGCTAAATTGGCTTAGGGGGGCTAAATTAACAAATTCTATTGAAACACCTTCTGTTCCACCAATAAATGCTCCTTTTTTTTCAGTATCTTTTTGTTTGCAGCCAGAAATAATTAATAACAAGGATAAAAAAATTATGATGAAATATTTCTTCATTAAATTCCCTCCTCTTGTTTGATATAATTTATTTTAATAGGCATATCTTTAGTTATCTCATATTCGTAATTTAAACGAATATTAAGCGGAGTTTCTTGTATTTCTCCTGAAGTCAATGAAATTTTGCAATTAATAACCTTTTCGGTGTCCTTTGCTTTCCAATACATTATTCCTTCCTTATAATCCGCACCTAAACAACTCATTGAAGATTCGCCGTAATCTATTTCAATTCTCAATGGATTTCCTTTTAAATTTTCTTGAAATTCATTTGATGTTGAAACTTTTCCATCTGACATCTTTCTTAAAGTTATTTTTATTTTTAATTCTATATTATTTGAACTCCCCCCTAATTGTTTCTCTATGCTTGTTATAGTAACAGGGGCAATTTTAGATCCTAATTTAGAACCGGAGATTGTTTCAAAATTTTTGCATTCTTTATCTTGATTTAAAGGAGATTTTGTACATATTGTGGGACCTGCAATAAACTGACAATTATATTTAGCCGTTGCTTTCAGGGTAGTATCTTCATTTTTAAATAAATTTGAATAAGGCTGTGAAGAAAAAATAAAAGTTTGTGTATCTAATTCTGGTTTTTTATTATTTATTCTGGCTTCCTCAAAATTAATCTCTTTACATTGTTCAGGAACTCCCCCATATTTATCATTTAAAAGATCTTTAACGCATAAATTGCCAATTGCTTGGCATTCTGCATAATTAGTTAATTCAAATTCTATTGGTAGATCCACTCCTTCATCTATTCCTAAAGTAGAATATTTACTTTCTGGCTGAATAAATTTTATTTGAATTCCATTAGGGCCTGAACCAAGAAAACTTTTAGAACTAGTACAACCTGAAATAATGAATATTGATATTAAAATTAATAAAAATAAATACTCTTTTTTCATTGTTTAGAATAAAATAAGCTTATTTAAAAACATTATGCTACTAAAGATTTTGCAATAGTTACAACTTGTGAAATTTGTGCTTGAAATTCATATTCAACTTCTGCTCTAATATAATTTTTGTCTAAATCTGCTTTATCTAATGAAGATATTTTAAAATTAACATATGTTATCGCAAATCCACGTTCCCAATAATTTTGGCAGACAAAATCTAATACACCAGGATCACGACAAAATGAGTTTAGATAATCTATTTCGGTTTGTTTTAATTTATATTTATTAAAAATCTCATCTTCATAATCTTCGATTAATTCGAATTTATTTTTTATGCTTAAATCTTCAAGTTCAAAATTCTTTGGTAAATAAAGATAAACATTGTTTAGTTTATTTAATTTACCTTCATAAAATGAACTTGATCTTTCGAGTAAAATACCTAAGATATAGTAAGGATTATTCTGATAAGGCCCTGCTTCTGTAAAAGGTTGACTTTCCTGTGAATTAATTAAAACTTTCATTGGACCAGCAGTATATTGTGATTTGATTTCTCCTGTTTGTTTATTTAATCTAGAAATACCTTCTTCGCCTTCAAAAATATCTTCTTGATTATTTTGCTTTTGTTTAAGAAATTGGCTGCTCATCGTATAAGCTTCAACATAAGCATTTGTTTTAAAATCATAATTTGCGCTTAAAACAATTGTTTCTGCTTTGACTTCTTTGCCATCTAATTTTATTGTTTCTGATGGGATTTCGCATCTAACTGAAAAAACTTCGGTTGAATCTTTTTGCAGTACAATGGGTTCACTGGGTTCAATATTGCCTTCGATGTTGCTTTTAATGCCTCTGCAACTAAAACTAACTTTAGAATTATCCTTTAAACTAGTAACCTTAACACTTCCTATTAATGTTATCAGTTCATTTTCCAGATAAATTTTTTTTATTGATCTAAATGATTGAAAAATTAATCCCAACTCTTTATTTTCTGAATCTTTATCAATTTCTGCCTGCCAATCAAAGGTTCTAATTGTTCTAGAAGGATCTTGAATTGTTTTTAATGTTTCAATAAAATTTGGGACAAATGGAATTTTATCTAAAGCGTTTGTTGTTTGAGTTAAGAATACGTCAAGGGTTCCTGTTTGTTGCGCTCTTAATACCCCATATAATAAAAATATTATTCCTGCAATAACAGCTAAAGCTATGACAAAGCCAATTATTTTGAAAATAAATCTAAAAAAGTCTCTTAACGGATCTAAAGGACTTGCACTATATCTTCTAAAACGATCACCTCTTTCATTTTCCATTTTATTCTATGGTAATTTCAAGAAATTCTAAATTAAACTCACTTTCAGGAATAATTTTAATAAAATTATTTCCTTCTTTTGCTAAACTTGTAAGCGACCTTTTGAATTCGTTTTCTTTTGTTTCCATTGTAAACTCATTGCCATTAACATTAATTGTTGCTTTTTTCAATTCATCTGTACTGCTAAAAGACATCTTTAATATAACTTCATTATCATCTAAAATTTTATCAAATTGCTCTTTGCTAATTGCAAATTTATATGTTTTTGCACCACCTTCTTTTATTTTTGTTTCAATTTTAATATCATTTATTAAGTAGTCTCCTTTATCTATCTCAAATAATAAAGTATTCCTTCCTTCTTTTAATAAATCTTTATCCATTTCAATGTTTTTAGTTGAACTTGCGCAAGATAATAATTCATTATTGATTTCTTTGTTATTTAAGAAAACTCTTAATCTAGCTGTTGTTGCTTTATTGCAAAATAAAAAGAAGATTAACTTAGCATTTTCATCCAATTCATTTGAACTTAAAATGAATGTTCTTTCTTCATTTGTGTTTGTTAGCTGGAAATTTTCCCTGACTTTTATATTTGATAAAGCATATTTATTCTTTGTAAAAATATTTATTCCGGGACTTGAAACTTTAAATGTTAATTTATTTGCTTCTTGCAAAAATTCTTTTGATAAAATAATGTTTTGTAAACCCCTTACATCACTGTTTAAAATTTCTATTCCATTTAGGGTTATAATTAAATTGCCTTTGCCTTCATTTACTAAAAAGAATAAAGTTACTTTTTGCAGATTATCTATGTCTTTAATATTAAATTTTAATTCCTGAACATCTTCTTTAAATAAACTTTTAGTAATTGAAATGCTGTTTGATAAATCGATTGTTTCTGGTTCTTCTCTTATAAAGAGGTTTATGGAATTTATTTCATGCTTATTTGAATCTTTTTCAAATGATTTTAATAATCCCGGGCTTTGTGATAATAAAATGGTCTTAACTCCATTTGTTACAGAATCTATTTCTGAAGATGTTTTATTTTGTCCAAGCAATTCAGCTCTATCTTTTGCTGGAAGAAATAATAAATAAAGGGTCATAAATAAAGCAATTAATGCAATTAAAACAGCAATGCTGCCTGCCTGTGTCTGTGATTTCTTCATAATGCTTTAAGATTGATTATTATAATATTTAAAGCTTTTCATAACTTAATATTGAGAACATATTCTATATCTTCTTTTGGCCAATCTGCATTAATTAAATTAATTTTTATTCGTTCATCTGAAATATTTTGAGTTCTAGCTTCTTTTATATAATCATAAAGCTGTTTATGCTCTGGTTTAGTAAATTGAGCTTCTAATTTAATTAATTTCTTTTTATTTATTTTTTTAATTATAAGAATAATCGGTAAAGAGATTATTCCGATTATTATTAAAGATGATATTATAATTAGTAAAGTATTATCCTCCTTTAAATCTGAAACTTTTGGGTTAGTTTTTTGTTTAAATTCTTCTAAATTATTTATTTCATCTTCATCAAAATCATCATTTCCAGATTGTGCTTTTAAATCACCAAAGTAAGCTAATTCCCAATCATCTAACAATCCATCATTATCGCTATCTTGCGTATTTTTAGTTTGTGGTTGATTTTGAAGTTCTTGATTATTCTGCAAATTTTCCCTTACATTTGGTTTAATATCTGATTTTTTCTCTATAATACATGCAGGATCATCTAAATCAATTAAAGTATCACAATTATTATCTAATAAATCATTGCAAATCTCAATAACATCTGGATTGGTTTCTGAATCAAGATCATCACAATCATTTCCCCCACATAAGGAATCAGTATAACCATCTTCATCAATATCTTGGCATTGTTGCAGATTATTTTTATTATCTAAATTTATTTGTAAGCAGGTTCCATCACTTTTGCAAATTTTACTTAAACATGCTTTATTATTAATTTCAAAAGCGTATCCTTCCTTATTGCAATATAAACATTCTGTTCCTGATTTTAGTTCTCCTGGTTTACAAGAAAGTATTAATTGACGAGTAACCTCAAGTGATTTTGTTTCCTTTAATGGATTTCTACCTTCATTTTTAGTTGGAGAATTATCTTTTGCTGTAGCATAATAAGTATGGCTTCCAATTGAATTATATTTTAATTCATCACTTTCACAAGTATATTTAGGAGAGATTTCTTCAAACGTATTACATGTTTTTATTGGAATATTATCTAAATTATCTAAATAAATTTTTATTTCTGATATTCCTGAATTTCCTTTGTTTGAATCATCAGCAGTAACATTAATCTTGAATAATTGCTTGATTAATGGATTTGTTGAAATATTTAATGATACAGAAACATCTGGCGGGAGGGTATCTAAAAGAGTTGATTTAAGGGTTAATGAAATATCTTTATTATTTAGAGAAGTATGTTTATTATCTGATGAATCTTTACATGCAAGATAAATATTCTTATCACCAACGCTACCTAAACCTGGTGATATACAAGTATGGCTAGTTGTGCCTTCTCCAGTTAAACAATCATTGCCCATTGCATCATAACCTTGATCTGTTAAAGAAATTTTACAATTAGCATTTTCATCTGTAGTAAAAATAATATCTGGTGTTGAATCTGTTGTTTCATAAGGGGGATTAGCATCGCCACCAACGCTGATTAAATTAATTAATGGTGCAGCGGTATCAGCAATACATGCATTATTACTGCAAACCTGATTATTTGGACAACTTTCATAACCAGTTCCATCACTTTTGCAAATTTGTTTATTATTAGTGGGATTACAGATATTTGCTGTACAATTATTATCTTCTTCAATTTCAACAGTTAATTCATTTGAATCTTTAGATTCTGTTCTATCTTTATCATATATTTTTATTTTATAAACATAATCTCCTGATTCTAAATCAGAAGTATCTTCATATGCACAAATATAGTTATTGTTTTCTTTATCACAATATTTTGCATCATCAGAGTAAATAGTAATAGGAAGAACATTTGCATTTCTATAGATTTCAAAATTATAAGTTATTTCTGTACCTCTTGCTTTTAAGCTGAATAAACTCTTAAAAAATTTAATTATATCATTAAAAGTATATTTGATATCATCTAAAATTGAATTTCCTGTTATTGTGCTTACAACAAGTGCAGCGGGATCATCAGAATCTTCAATGATACACTCTCCTTTTATTATATCACAAATTTCTGTGGATAAACAAGCTTGTCTATCTTTCCATTCTAAACAATTTAATTGTGTATTTAAATCGCATATTTGTGGGATCCCCGTAATAGAACATTGTTTTGCATCCTTAATATCACAACCATTTGATGTACATTTATTTAATCGGATTTGTTCACATTGCCCGGTTGTTGGATTACAAGTTTCACCTTGTTTAGCACAATTTTCTAAATTATTTCCTAATTCAAAACATCCATCATTATTATAATCCCCGCAAGTTTTGTATTTATCATCTCCATCGTTAGGGGAGCATATTTTTTGTTCTGTTTGTATACATCCATCTGTATTTTGACAAGTTGGTTCTTCACTTGAATAAATCCAAATTAATGTTACATAATCTGTTGCAGTTTCATCTATAGTTAATGTCACATCAGGCAATTCAGCATTTACAGGAGAATTAAGCAGAAGTAAAGTTAAGATTAATGCAAAAATTATCTTTTTTTTCATTAATACAGTAAAATTATATCTATATTAAAATGTTTTTATCTTTTATTTTAGTAATGTATGCTCAAAGGAATTCAAGCAAGTAAGATAATTTTATAAAGCAATATTATTTAAATGCTTCTTCAACATCATTTTTGTTCCAGCCTTTTGTTAATAATGCATTTTTAATTTGTTCCTTTGAATAGCCTTTCTGCAGTGATGC
>CAYITI010000008.1:0-10491 GCA_964366235.1 Candidatus Woesearchaeota archaeon | reverse complement strand
TAATTAAAGTAGGTCATATTCCTTTGCTATTGATTTATAATGTTATATTTGGTAATAATTCTAATATTAAAAAACTGAAGGGGTATCATGAATTGTATCATAAATTTAACAGTTTATTGGAATTTAAAAATAATTACCACTTGCTTTGAATAAGAAAGATTTTTAATGTAATCTAACTTCTAAAACATTATATGGACGACATAATACAGTTGGGGGGCAATATTTCTCTCGCTGGATTCAATGAACTTGAACAGGCTAAAATGATTGTAATTAAAAAAATTACTGGAAATTATGTCAAGAAAATGCAGGAAAAAACTAAAAATTTTGAAGGTTTAAGTTTGCATTTAAAGAATGTCCATACAAGCAAATTTGAGTTGCAGGCTAAAGCAATGGCCAATGGACAGGCTTTTAATTCTGAAATAACTGATTTTAATTTATTTTTTGCATTGGATAAAGCATTAGCAAAGATTTTAGCTGAAATCAGTTAGATTTTGTTCTTGTAATTTAAGTATTGATAACAAGAATAATAATTATGAGAAGAAAGTTTTTTTAAAAGAAGAGCTTAATATATCTATTAGCGAGGAACCTGATTATAAATTTCCCAGTCATTCAGATATTTTTAGATTTCATTATAATGGTCTTTAAAATAATTTCTGAATAAACACAATGTTTATAAATTAAAATTTCCTTTTATTATTTATTAAAAATGACAAAACGTTTAGGCGGATTTAGAAGAAAAACTAGGAGCAAATTACGCAAAACTCCCAGAACTAAAGGCAAGATTAGATTGAATAGATACATGCAGGAATTTAAGGTTAATGAGAAAGTAATATTAAATGCCGAACCTGCTTATCAAAAAGCAATGTATCACCCAAGATTCCATGGAAAAATAGGAATAATAACAGGAAAACAAGGCAGTTGTTACTTAGTCAAAATAAAAGACGGGGGGAAAAATAAAGATTTAATAGTTCATCCCTTACATATCAAGAAAATATAAAATGACAAATGTTGAGATAATAAATGAGATGCCATTAACAATGGCCGAATTAAAGGAAAAATTAGATGAAGTTAAAAAACGGGATAAAGAGTTAAAAAATAAAGCATTAAAGACATATGAATATTTAAATAAATTTGTAAATATCAAAAATAAAGAAGTTATTAAGCTTAAGGAAGAGATTGCAAAACTGCAAATTCCAAGATTAAAAGAAAGGCATATTAATAAAATAATTGATATAATGCCGCATGATATGGAAATCTTAAAATTAATTTTTGTAGGTGATAATATAACACTAAAGCAGGAAGACTTAGATAAAATACTAAAGATAACTAAATAAAATGTTAAAATTATTCAATAAAAATGTTCAGGCAACAAGCAAAAGAAGAATATGTAATAATACTGGATTTTCTGCCAAATGGCCATCCATTGGACCTGAAACCAGGATATTTAAAGACACCATTAGCGCAAGCTATAGGCAAAAACCATTTTATTCTGCTTGAATTAGTTCCAAAAAAAGGCAATTTCTTGCAACTCCATGAAGAAGTTTATACTGGAGAGGGCAAAAGGGATAAAATTCATCATATTTACGGCAAAATAGATTATGACAGATTAACACAAACAGCAAAAGAAGAGCTTAATTTTGTTATTGATGAATTAGTTAAGAAATATGAACCAAGATTCGTTGAATTTTTTAACAAAGCAGTCCCAATAAATACAAGAAGGCATCAGCTAGAATTATTGCCTGGAATTGGAAAAAAACATATGTGGGAGATTATTGAAAAAAGAGAAGAAAAATTATTTGAAAATTTTAATGACATCAAAAAAAGAGTTAAGTTAATGCCTGATCCTGAAAAAGCAATAGCCAAGAGAATTTTACTTGAATTAAAAGGCGAAGATAAACATATTTTATTTGTTGGAACATAATTTATTCAAAAATTTCCTTAAATTTTTCAAAAAATTCTTTTTTAGTTTCAACTTTATGCTCATGAAATACCTGCTTTAATGATTCTTTTTGCTTGTTATTTAATTTTTCAGGAATTTCAACAATAACATTGACTAATTGATCTCCTCTTTTATTTGAATTAAGATGATGCATTCCCTGCTCTTTTAACCTAAAAATAGTATGGCTTTGCGTTCCTGATGGAATTTTTAATTTAGCTTTTCCAGTTATTGTTGGCACTTCAATTTCCCCACCAAATATAGCTGTTCCTAAATCAATTATAGATTTGCAGTATAAATTTTCCTTGTTTCTTTCAAAAATTTCATGATCTTTAATATGAACAACAACATATAAATCTCCAGGAATATTATGCTCGCTTAAATATCCTTCTCCAGAAATTCTTAAATACTGCTCGTTTTCTATGCCTTGAGGAATTTTAATTTCTATTTTCTTTAATTTCACAACCTTGCCTTCACCATCGCAATTATCGCAGTCTCTTGTTGATATTATGCCCTCACCATGGCATTTTCTGCAGGTTACAATATTAACTATTTGTGCAAAAGCAATTCTCTGAATTCTTCTAACTTCACCTTTTCCATCGCATTCATCACATTTTTTAGTATGGCCCTGCTTTGAACCCGTGCCATTGCATTTTTCGCATTTTACAAAATTTTCAACTTCTATTTTTTTTGTCAAGCCATTAAAAGCATCCTCTAAAGAAATTTCCAGATCATATCTCATATCCTGGCCTTTTCTTTTTCTTGTATTTCTTTCAAATCCAGAAAAACCTTCAAAAATATCTTCAAATCCAAAATTTCTAAATATCTCTTCAAAATTATTAAAACCAGAGAAATCTTGCCCATTAAATGCAGAATGTCCCAGTTGATCATACTGAGAGCGTTTTTGAGAATCACTTAAAACTTGGAAAGCTTCATTAATTTCCTTAAATTTTTCTTCTGCATTTTTATCTTTATTAATATCCGGATGATATTTTTTTGCTAAACTCCTGAATGCTTTTTTAATTTCATCCTGAGAAGAATTTTTGCTTATCCCCAGTAATTCATAATAATCTTTTTTAGTTGTCATACTTTTTAAATTATATATACAATATAAAATAAATTTAACTCATTACAATTATTTTTCATCCTCAACTTTAAAATCAGCATCTACAACATTATTTTTATCAGATTTTTCTTTACTTTCTTTTTTACCTTTCTCTTCTTCATTTTTTTTAGCAGCTTCCTGATAAATTGCACTACCTGCTTCCTGCAAAACTTTTTGTAATCTTTCAGTTTCTTTTTTTATGTTTTTAATATCATCTTTTTCTAAAGCTTCTTTAGCATCTTTTAAAGCATTTTCAATTTTATCTTTTTGTTCTTTGCTTAATTTGTCTCCTAATTCAGATAATGTTTTTTCAGCCGTATAAATTAATGAATCTAAATTATTTCTAGCTTCAATTTCTTCTTTTCTTTTTTTATCTTCTTCTTCATGTTCTTTAGATTCTTTCATCATTTTATCAATCTCTTCTTTTGATAATTTTGTTGATGCAGTAATTGTCATTTTCTGCTCTTTGCCTGTTCCAATGTCTTTCGCAGAAACATTTAATATTCCAGAAGCATCAATATCAAATGTAACTTCTATTTGAGGAATTCCTCTAGAAGAAGGGGGAATACCAACTAAATTAAATTGTCCCAGGCTGGTATTATCTTTTGCCATTGGTCTTTCTCCTTGTAAAACATGAATCGTAACAGCTGTCTGAAAATCAGCTGCTGTTGAAAATACTTGAGATTTTTTAGCGGGAATAGTTGTATTTCTTTCAATTAAAGGTGTCATTACACCGCCTAAAGTTTCTATCCCTAAAGTTAACGGTGTTACATCTAATAAAACTAAATCTTTTATGTCTCCCGCTAGAATTGCTCCTTGGATAGCAGCACCAATTGCAACACATTCCATTGGATCAATAGTACGCTCGACTTTCTTTCCTAGTTTATCTTCAAGAAATTTTTGAACAATTGGCATTCTTGTAGGACCTCCAACAAGAATTATTTTTTTAATATCTTCTTTGCTTAAATTAGAATCTTTTAATGATTGTTCAATAGGATGAACACATTTTTTAATTATTGGATCAATTAATTGCTCTAATTTAGCTCTTGTAAGCTTCAATGATAAATGTTTAGGGCCTTGGTTAGTTGCAGTAATATAAGGCAGATTAATTTCAGTTTCTAAAACAGTTGAAAGTTCAATTTTTGCTTTTTCAGCAGCTTCTCTTATTCTTTGAAATACAACTTTATCTTCTTCTAAGTTAATATTTTCCTGTTTTTTAAATTCTTCAAAAATCCATTTAATAATTATATTATCCATATCTGTTCCGCCTAATTGGGTGTCCCCAGAAGTAGATAATACTGTAAATGTTCCATCGCCAAACTCCATTATTGTAACATCTAAAGTTCCACCGCCTAAATCAAAAACAAGAATTTTATGCTCTCCTTCTTTATCCAACCCATATGCCATTGCAGCTGTAGTAGGCTCGTTAACTAACCTTACTACTTCTAATCCAGCTATTTTTCCAGCATCTTTAGTTGCTGTTCTTTGATTGTCGTTAAAATAAGCAGGAACTGTAATTACAACTTTTTTTATTTCTTCTCCTAAAAAAGATTCTGCATCTCTTTTTATTTTTTGCAATATGAAAGCAGAGACTTGCTGAGGAGTATATTCTTTGCTATAAATCTTATATTTAAAATCTGTTCCAATTTTTCTTTTTGCAGCTAATACTGTTCCTTCAGGATTGCTTACAGTTTGCCTTTTTGCAGGTTCTCCAACCAATAATTGATTATCTTTTGTAAAAGCAACTACAGAGGGGAACATTTTTCCTGCTACAGTTGCACCTTCTGCAGAAGGAATTATTGTTGGCTTTCCTCCTAGCATAATAGCCGCTTGAGAGTTAGATGTGCCTAAGTCAATTCCAATTATCTTTTCTTTACTCATTTTGATTTCCCCCTTGAATATTTTCAGCAATTTTTACTTTGCTTGGTCTTATAACTTTAGATTTTAGCATAAAACCTTTTTGAAATTCTTCCAGTATTGTGCCTTCTTCAGCATCTGAAATTTCTTTGCTTAATACTTCATGAAAATTCGGGTCAAATTTTTTCCCTAAAGATTCAATTTGCTTTAATCCATGAAATTCCAAAATTTTAAAAAACTTTTTATGAAGCAAAATCAATCCTTCTTTGTTTTTTTCATTTTCAATCTGCTTTAATGCCTGCTCAAAATCATCTAAGATTATTATTAATTCTTTTATCAGATTTTCATTTGCTAATTTTATTATGCTTTCTTTTTCTTTGTCAAACTGCTTCCTGTAATTATCAAAATCTGCCTGCAGATATTTTAAATGATTCAAATATTCTTCAGCTAATCTTGCTTTTTCTTCTAGTTCTTTCATTAAATTTTCTGAACTAATCTTGTTATCATCTTCCATGTTAATCAGCACCATTTTAAGTATACACTGAAAGTGTATACAACTTGTATATAAATATTTCGGTTCATAAGGCTTTGCACAATCAGCCCATCCTGCACAATCAGAAATGATTCTGCACAAAAATTAAATTATTTAAAATTAGAATCCAATAATAACATAATATATCATAAATAAAGAAAATATTGCCCCTAAAAAAGCAATAATATTAAATCTGCCTATATTAAGGGGGGATACAAACTTTCTTTTTAGCCCTGGTTTCTTATATCTTAATACAATTAAAGATAAATTTACTAAACTAAAAGTTATAAATAAAGTTAAATTTGTTATGCCTGCAACAATTTTAATATCACCTATTAAGATAAATAATAATGTTACAATCATTACCAATAATATACTTAACCAAGGTGTTTTTCTTTTCTTATCAATTAATGCAAATTTTTTAGGCAATCCTTTTTCTACAGCCATGCCATACATCATTCTTGAACTTGTAACCAAACTTACTAAAACAGTATTGCTTGTTGAGAATAGAGCAATAATTGCTAGAATTAATCCAGCTTCAACCCCAAAAGATCTTTGCGCGACATCTGCCAGAGGAGCATTTGATCTGCTTAATTCCTGCCAAGGCAAAACAGAAACAGCTGCAATTGCAACTAAAATATAAATTATAGAAGAAATTATAATTGATAAGATAACTGCTTTAGGAATTGTTTTTTGAGGATCTTTAGTTTCTTCAGCTAACTTAACTATTGTTTCAAAACCGAGGAAAGCAAAAAATATTAATGCGGTAGCTTCTAATACACCATTAAATCCATTCGGCATTTCAAGATAATCTACTTTTCCAATAAATTTTAAGCTTAAAATAATTATAATTAATAATCCTAGAGCCTCAATAATTGTTGCAATAACATTAAACCGAGAACTTTCTTTTATTCCATAATAATTAATGAATGACATTAACAATGTTAGAATTATAGCAATCAAAATAATTGGTGTTTTAAACAAAGATGAGAAATATCCTGCAAACCCCAATGCGACTGCGGCTGCACTTACAATCCCTGAAAGAATAATAAGAAGACCTATCCAAAAAGCCAGTCCTTTATTAAAAGCGTCTTTTATATATTCATATTCTCCAGAATCTTTCTTAAATATTGAAGATAATTCAGCATAGCTTAAACCAGTTAATAAAGCAATAACAGCACCAATTAAAAATGCAAGCCATAATGCATTTCCAGCTATTCCAGAAGCAATTCCTATTAAAGCATAAATTCCTGCTCCAAGAATAATTCCAATCCCTGCTAAAGTAACTTCAAACAAGCCAAGCTCTTTTTTTAATTCTGCCACAAATTTTTGTTTATTTCTTATTATTTAAACTTTTTTAATGAGTTTTATTTTACAAACATTTTCTTTTGTTAATAGATTAATACTAATTAAAAGCAATATAATTCCAACTAATTGAACTTCTAAACCTTTAAAAGGTAAGATAGATAAACTAAATGCAGTCCCAATGCTAGGAATTAATAAACTGAGAACTGTAAAAGAACAAACAGGACAACCTGCACCAAATAAACTTAATGATGAAACAAAAACTCCAGTTCCAGATTCATTGTTATATTTTTTTACTTCTTTAAATCTATAAACAGTTAAAGCTAAATTTATTCCAAATAAAAATCCTAGAATTAATGTTGCTAATATATTAAAGAAAGCATAACTAGCTTTTTGAAAAAACAACTCAAATCCTAAAAAGAAATAATTTATTAGAAATGCAGCTAAAAATAAATATATTATAAACATAAATAAAAATATTTTAAAATAAGTTTTTTGTTTTAATAATGATTTAATTTTTTCTAGTCTCATCTTAACTAACAATTATTTTACCAGAACCCATACCCATAGGACAAGAAAATTTAAATGTTCCTGTTTTAGTTGGTGTAAATTCAATTATATTATCATTATCTATAACAAATTTTTTAATGCCTAAATCTGGGATTATTATGCCAGCAAAACAACCCTTTACTTTATTTGTATCAACAATTATTTTGGCTGGTTCTCCTTTTTTAAAGTTTAGAATATTTGGGAAATAATTATAATCTTTTAATGTTAATTTAACAATTTGTGAATTTTTGTTATCATCAGCATTAACATTTTGAACAATGTTTCCAGTTACTTGATCATTAGAGAAAAAATTTCTTGTTGCAATTACTAAAAACAATCCAATTAATATAACTCCAATAATACCAAGAACTTTTCCCAAATTAGTATTATCTGACATTTTATTTTCTATCATTTTAAACTTAATAAATTTTTCGGTTTATTAAAATAAAAATGATCTAGGCCCATAAACCATTAAAAATGTTAATGTTAAAGTAATTATAAAATTTATGGTTATGAATGGTAAAAATTGAAATCCTTTATATGTTATATTTGTTTCATGTTGAATTTCTTCATTATAGATCATATATAATAATCCAATAATTATTATTAATATACTTAATATTAGTATTGGTACAATAAATTTTATATTATCATTTAAAGTCATGACAGAAGTCATTGCCCCCATTAATCCCCCCATTAAACCAGCCATCATTCCTTCCATTACACCCATTATTCCACAACAATTACCGACATAGCCCCCAACAATCATTCCAATTACTAAACCAGATATAGTCCCAACAAACATGCCATTTGTAGATCCAACAATTAAACCAATACTAAAACCAGAGCTCATCCCAATAGTCATTCCGATCATCATACCATTCATATGTGAGAAAACATGTTTGTAAGCTTTAATATGCCATACTGCAACAGAATTAGTTATAATAGCAATTACTAAAAATATTAAATAATAACCATATTTAGAAAAGAACTCTGGAATATTTTTGAAAAATCCGTAATAAGCAATAATTTCAACAAAACTTAAAAAAATTAAAGTGTAAAATGTTGTTTTTATTAATGATTTCTCTAATTTAAATATAAATTTATTATTTTCCATGTTTTGTTCTTTTTTTATAGCTATCAGCACAATGACAGCAACAAAATGCTAATTTCTTTCCATTCACACTTTCTATATATTTATTATTATATACTTCACAACCGCAATGAGTGCATTTAGTTAATTTGTTTTTTAAACTTTCTTGTATTAGTTCATTAAACTTTAATAAATTTTCATTAACAAATTTAGTTCCAGAATCTGTTAAATTATATAATTTTTCTCTTCCAAATTGTCTATAATTAACTAAGTAATTTTGCTTTAATTCTTTTAAAAAAGGATAAACATGAGAAGAACTTATTTTTTTATCCAGTTTATTGCCTAATTCTTTCATCAACTCATAACCGTGTTTCTCGCCGTTATTTAATAAAATTAATGTGTACAATTTTATGAAACTATCTACCTTAACCATAAATAATAGTAAGATAGAAAGATTTATATATTTATCATTTTTTGATATATCAGAAATGGATAATATTGGAGATTAAGATGGTTTATTATAATATCTGGGGTATGATGTGTGGAGCAGGATTTGGTTGGTTTGGAATGATTTTAATGATAATATTTTGGGTCGGGGTAATCTGGTTAGTCATCTGGATAATTCAACAAGTAACAAAGAATAAAGAATCTGCTTTAGAAATTTTAGAAAAAAGATATGCTAGTGGTGAAATAACTAAGAAGCAATATTTAGAAATAAAAAAACAGTTAAGGATGTAAAAATGAAAACGTCTGAAATTATACACAGGATAGCAGCTATTACAATGTTTATAGGAATTTTAGCTCTTTTTGGAGCTTGGATTGCAACAGCTAGTGGAAATTTTCTTGGAATATCGGAAGAGCATTTATTTAATGATGCAAAATCGTTATTACTAATTTCAATAGGATTTGGAATAGCAACATTAGTGCATCAAAACTTAGAAAGAAGGAGGTAAGAAAATGGTTTTTGATTTATTCAGTAAGCAAGTAGATCCCATATGTAAGATGAAAATTAGTAAAGATGCACAATATAAAAGCGATTATAAAAACAAAACTTATTATTTTTGTGCATTAAACTGTAAAAAAGACTTTGATAAAAATCCAGAGAAGTATGCAAAATAAGTTAGAATTAAATGTTAAAGGAATGACTTGTGCTAGTTGTGTGCTTAAAGTAGAAAGTGCTATAAAAAAATTACCAAATATTAAACAAGCAAATGTTAATTTAGCAACAGAAAGGGTAACTGTTAATTATGAAGGTAATTTAGATTTAGAAAGAGTAAAAAAAGAAGTTCAAAAAATTGGTTATGATATTGAGATACCTAATGAAGAACATGATATGCATGATCATGCAGCAATGTTAAAAAATCGAGAAATTAAGGATTTAAAAAACAAGTTTATTCTTGCAGCAATTCTATCTATTTTAATTTTAATTGGCACTTACCAAGATTTTTTGGGATTAAGATTTATTCCGAGGAATTCTATGTTTATTATTTTAATTTTATTAACGATCCCCGTACAATTTTATGCTGGTTGGATGTTTCACAAAATCGCTTGGAAGAATTTAAATCATTTTAGTTTTGATATGAATTCTTTAGTCAGCATTGGAACATTTGCTGCTTTTCTTTATAGTTTAATGGTAATATTATTTCCAGATTTTTTTACTAGAACTAATTTAAAAGCAGATCTTTATTTTGATACAGCTGCCGTTATTATAACGTTAATTATATTAGGAAGGTATCTGGAAGCTAAAGCAAAATCTAGAACTTCTGAAGCAATAAAAAAACTTATTGGTTTACAAGCTAAAACAGCTACTGTAATTAGGAATAATAAAGAAGTTAAAGTTCCAATCGAAGAGTTAGAAATTAATGATATTTTAATAATAAAACCGGGTGAAAAAATACCAACAGATGGAATTGTAATCTTTGGTTATTCTTCTATAGATGAAAGTATGATTACTGGTGAAAGTATTCCTGTTGAAAAAAATATTAAAGATATTGTAATTGGGGGAACAATAAACAAAAATGGGATGTTAAAAATAAAAGCAACTAAAATCGGTAAAGATACGATGTTAAGCCAAATTATAAAATTAGTTGAGAATGCTCAAGGGAGTAAGGCAC
>CAYITI010000007.1:0-11376 GCA_964366235.1 Candidatus Woesearchaeota archaeon | reverse complement strand
TGTTGGATTTTTAGCATCTGTTGCTGATATTATGGGGGCTTTATCTCCTGGTACAGGCATATTACTGGCAGTTATGATAATATATAAATTATATGAGGATATTGCTCAGCAACATATGATGGATATGCATCCGGCATTAAGGAATATGATGGGAAAATGAGCTTTTCACAATCAATAACAGGATTTTTTAATTTAACTTTAGGACCTTTTGCTAGTCTGTCTCCTCTTTATTCATTATTAACAATATCATTTTTTTTAACTTTAATAACAACTTTAATTTATAAATATACAACCGATCAAGTAATGCTAAAATCATTTAAAGAGGAGTCTAAAAAATTACAGGAAGAAATGAAGTTATTAAAAAACAATCCTAATAAAATGATGGAAAAAAACAAAGAGCTGATGGAAAAAAATATGAAGATGATGACCCAGTCTATCAAGCCATTATTATATACCATAATTCCATTTGGAATAATCTTTTTTGGACTTAGAAACATTTATGAACCCTTTGGAAAAATCTTATTTGGATTAAGCTGGATATGGATATATGTAATATCTTCAATAGTATTCAGTATTATTTTAAGAAAATTGCTTAAGGTGCATTAAAGATGCCAAGACCAAACAAAAGATCAAGAACATTCAGAAGAGTTTATGTTAGAACTCCTGGAGGAAGAACAGTATTGCATTATAAAAGAAGAAAACCAAAAGCACCTCATTGTGCTAATTGCAGCAAAGTGCTTCACGGAATTCCTCATGAACTACCATTTAAAATGAGCAATATTCCAAAATCTCAAAAAAGACCAGAAAGAATTTTTGGGGGAGTATTATGTTCTGCTTGCACTAAACGAGAAATAATTTCTAGAGTAAGAAAATGATAGGAAGACTTTGCGTAAAATTAAACGGGCGAGAAGCTGGAAGAACATGCGTTATTGTTAATGATTTAGATGATAATTTTGTCTTGGTAGATGGCAATGTAAAAAGAAGAAAATGTAATATTAATCATCTAGAATTTACAGAAAAGATAATTGATATAAAAAAAGATGCTTCTACAAAAGAAATTTTAGATGCAATGGCCAAAGCAGGCATTAAAGTAAGCAACTTAAAAGAAGATAAGAAAGAGGTTAAAGAAAAGCCAAAAAGGAAAAGAACATTAAAAACTAAAGAAAATAATAAAAATGCAAAAACAAGATAACCAAGAAGATTTACAAAAAAAATATTTAGAATTACAAATTATTGTTCAACAAATAAATCAGTTACAACAACAATTGATTAATATTAAAAATCAGCTTCTTGAATTAAACAACTTAAGGGAAAATCTAAATACGATTAAGGATTTAAAAGAGAACACGGAAAGTTTTGCTTCACTTGGCTATAATATCTTTATCAAAACAAAAATACAGGATACAAATGAATTATTGGTTAATGTTGGCTCTAATTTATTTGTTATTAAAAATATAGAAGAAACAAATTCGCTTATTAATTCTCAAATGGAGCAGTTTGAAATTATAATAAGGAAATTTGAAGATAAATTAAACGAATTAGGAAACACAGGACAAGTATTAGAATCCGAAATTTTAGATTTAAATAAATAATTATATAAATTACTGTTTCTTTAATAAATTTATGAAAAAGAGCGTGTTTTTTATTATACTATTTTTAATTTTATTAATTCCTTTTGTTTATTCTTTTTCAATAACAGATTTTTTAGAAAAATTTAATCAATTTTTTAATAAAAAAATTATCTTAACTGGAAATATAGCTGCTTATGGAACTTGTGTAAATGAATGTTCCTCTACAGGATTAAAACAATGTTCTGGTAGTGGTTATCAAACCTGTGGTAATTATGATACAGATACATGTTTAGAATGGAACACTGTAACTGGTTGTTCTGCTGGTCAAATTTGCACCAATGGAAATTGTATAACTTCTACTACAACTTCTAATGTAACAAGTTATGGAACTTGTGTAAATGAATGTTCCTCTACAGGATTAAAACAATGTTCTCAGGATAATAAAGGTTATCAATTATGCGGGAATTATGATACCGATTCATGTTTAGAATGGAGCAATATAAATATATGTCTTCAAAGCCAGGTATGTATAAATGAGATATGTTCTATACAAACGCTGGATACAAAAATAGATATAGCTCAAAATCTATCAATTCAAAATAAATGTTCTGACAATACAGAATATAATAAATGCTCTTTAACTAAACCAAAATTTTGCAATTATGGTATCATAATAGATAAATGCAGTTTATGTGGCTGTCCAAATGATGGAGAATGTCTTCCAGATGAATCTTGCATTTCAAAACCTAGAGGAACAGAGTCTTCAAATTTAAGCTTGATTAATAATGCCCCCATATTTTCTTTTATTCCTGGATTAATTATTGACCAAAATCAAATTAATCTTGATAATCTAATTATCTTAACCAATTATGTAATAGACCCAGAAAATAAAAAATTAGAATTTACTTTTAGAAATAAAGAAAAAACATTTAACTCTGAAATAATTGATTGTTTTATTAAAGATGATATTCTTGGATGTAATAAACCAAAGAGAGATGGTAAAGTTGTATTAAATATTTTTGCTAATGATGGCATAAAAGAATCTTCTTCCCAAGTTTCATTAAAAATTTTGCCAAAAAAACAAGAAATTATATCTAAAGATTTTAAAAACAAAGCTCCGGTAGCAAATGCTGGCGGAGACAAAGTAGCTATAATCAGGGATTTATCAAATTTACAAGAAAATAGTTTAATAACAGGAAACCCTACTTTAGATTCATCAAAATCCAAAACTATTACTACAGGAGGATTAGTCGTTTTAGACGCATCAAAGTCTTATGATAGTGAAAATAATTTGCCAAATTCCCCATCTAGTTATATCTGGTATGAAAATAATAAAGAAATTGGACAAGGAGTTACATTAAAAAAAATTTTCTCGCCAGGGACTCATAAAGTTACTTTACATGTTACTGATTCAGAAGGGCTAAGCTCCATAGATACAATTACCGTTTATGTAAGATCTAAAGAAAAATGCAGAGACACATCTACAGTTTATGCCCCGCAAGATACAATATGCAATAAGAAATGGCCTTCTCAAGAAGGAGAATTATTAACAATAAATAGCCAAGGTTATTCTTGTAATTTAGTTGAGGTTTGTAATGAAGATCTTGATTCAATAATAGATGATTCTATTAATTGTTGTGATGGCACCCCTTTAATCTCTGATTCAGCAAGAACAAATTCTTGCAACTTTGCCAATAAATATTCTAATGGCAATGCAAAAAGATGCCAAGCGCTTTACCTGATTGAATCTTTAGGTGGAAGCAGTGTTTACATGAAAGATTACCTTGAAGTTGAAATGTGCTGTAGAGGGGTTACAGAACTTTGCACTAATCAAAAAAATTTATATTCGGCAAGACCTTTGCCGAGAACAGGCAATGATTTATCAAAATTAAAATGCATCAATTCGCCAAATAATAATCCGCCTGGTGAATGGACATCTGACTCAAAATTAGAATTAAATAATATTGCTTTACAAGATGTTCCTGCACATGTAAGCCTAAATGTAATATCCAGCGGAACTTGTGTTGATTATGGTTTTTCACTTTTAACATTGCTAAGAAAAGCTGGTTATAATAAAGATGAAGTATATTTAGCTGAAGCGCCAAATCATGCTTATAATTTAGTAAAGCTACCTTTAGATAAAAAATACACAGTTGTAGATACTACCGGGAATAACGATCCTGCTATAATATTTGGTAAAACTCCTTTAGGCTATAAATACTGCGAAAGCATACAAAAATGTTATAACGATAATGGAGAAGCATTATGTCCCACTTTACAAGAGATTTATGGATGTGAGAATGTTAAACAAAATCTTGCACAGAAAGGCAAGGTAATAGGATTTAAGACTAATGAGATAATAGACAAAGTAGTAAAATTAGTTAAAATGGAGATTGAAAGATGAAAAAATTATTTATTATATTTTTAATGCTGATAGCTATTGTAAACGCGCAACAAGTTGATGTAGTTAAAGATGCTCTAAATGCAATAAGATTAGGTGATACCTTAAATGTTCAAATTAATATAAATAATCCGGAAAATATTGAAAGATCTTACGAGATAATTGAAGTTATTCCTTCGGGATTTATGTTAATTGATCCAAAAGAACCAGATGAAATTCAGCAACATGATGCTTTATCTGTAAAATTATATAAATGGAGAGCAACTATATCCCCTAATAAGGTATTTACTTTAAATTATAGAATAAAGCCAAACGATGTCGGTGAATATACATTATTGCCTACAAAACTAAATGATTTAGCAACCAATAATATTTTTTTAAGCGAACCAAAAACAGTTTTAGTTTCATGCATTCCTAATAATAAATGTGAAAACAATGAAAACTCTATTAATTGTCCAGAAGATTGTGGAGCTAGTTCAAGTGATGGTATATGCAATTATAAAGCAGACGGAATATGCGATCCGGATTGTGAAGAAGAACCCGATTGTAAAAATATAAATTTTTTAGATAATTTTTATTTATTATTAAATAAAATCTTTAAAAATAATTATTTTTATAATATCTTGATTGGGATTGTTTTAATATTAATAATTCTTTTTACAATAAAAAAATTCACTAAATTAAAAAAAAACGAAAATAAAGAAATTCAAGATGAGATGTTTTTGAAACAATGTATTAAAAATATAAATCTATTTAGAGAACAAGGTTATAATGATGATCAAATAAAAGAAGAATTTTTAAAAAAAGGCTGGCCAAAAGAAGATATAGATAAAATATTTCAACTAATCCAGATAAATTCTAAACTCTTATAAATATTTACAATATCTTTATTAATTAATGGAATCTTTATTAAAATATTATTCTAGAAAAGATATACAAAAGGCAATCTATGAATGTTCTTTAAATCGAGAAATAGCAATAAAGTTTCATGATGGAAACTTTGGCAAAAGACCAGATGTACTGCAGTTTGAGACAGATATTTATGAATTAACAAAGCAAGGAGCAATCTCTTTTCATATTTCAGAAGAACGTTGGAAAAATCCTCTTTTATTAAAACCAGGGATGACAAAAAAGCAATTAGATGATTTAAGATTATCTTGGGATTTGATTATTGATATTGATGGGGAGTTTGAATACTCAAAAATTACCTCTTATTTTGTTGTTGAGGCTTTAAAATTTTATAATATTAAATCTTACTCGGTTAAATTTAGCGGAAATAGAGGGTTTCATATTGGAATTCCATTTGAAACTTTTCCTACTACATTAAATAAAATTGAAACTAGACTTTTATTTCCCGAATCTGCTAAGATAATTGCCAATTATCTAAAACAAATGATTAAAGATCATTTATCAGAGGAATTATTAAGGAAGTTTAATATAAGTAATAAAGTTGACCCTTTCACATTAGTTGATATTGATTCAGTTGCTATTTCCAATAGGCACATGATAAGATCACCTTTTAGTTATAATGAAAAATCAGGTTTAATCTCAATCCCAATAAATGAAAGAGATATTTTAACTTTTGATAAAGAAAAAGCTAAAATTGAAAACGTTAAAACAGATATAAGTTTTTTAGATTTAAAGAATATTAATTCTGGTGAAAGTTCGCAATTGTTTATTCAGGCTTATGATTGGCATCATAAAAATAAAAGACAAGATGAAGAAAAAACAATAATACAAAAAAAAGATTTTGAACAAGTTAAAACAGCTTTAAAAACTGAGCATTTTCCTCCCTGCATACTAGCCGGACTAAAAGGGTTAGATGATGGTAAAAAAAGATTCTTATTTGTTTTAATTAATTTTTTAAAAAATGTTGGGTATAATTATGATGAGATAAAAGATTTTGTTTTAAAATGGAACAAGAATAATAAAGAACCATTAAGAGAAAATTATATTATCTCCCAGTTAAATTGGCATAAAAAACAAAACCAGAATGTTTTGCCTAATAATTGCCCTAAAGATAAAGAAAATATATTTAATAACCCAGATAATATTTATGTTACTTTAGGAATTTGTAAGCCGGATAATTTATGTAGATTAATAAAAAATCCTGTTAATTATACAATAAGAAAACATAGACTTTATGGAAATAAAAATATTCAATTAACCGATCAAATCTAATTAATTAAATTTAAAATTTTATTAAAATTTTCTTCATCTTGGTTATGTTTATAATTAATTAAAATTTTTAATAAATTATTTTTATCTATTTTTAATCCTTTATATATTAATAAACTTTTTAATTTATTTGACATAATAAACTGGCAAAATTGGGTAACATTTTTTGGTTTATCTGTTTGATAGCATCTTTCAAAATCAATCATAAATGCTTTATCTTTTCTAATAATAACATGCTTAACCGGATGATGCATTTCTTTCTTATTAATTTTCAATTTATCCATTATTCTGCATTGATTTAAAACTTCTAAAAGAATTTTTTTAATAATATTTTTCTTATTGTTTTTAATAAATTCTATAATAAATTCACCTTTAATAAATCTATACTTAAATGAATTTTTATTATAACTAACCAATCTTGGTCCAATGTTATACTTATTTAATAATTTTAGCCATTTAACTTCATTTTTTATCCTTAAAAAATCAGCTTTCTTAATAGCATAACCTTTTTCTAGGTAAATTTTACCCCTCTTGCCTTTAGAAAAATATTCCATTTTATTTTTAAGTATAGAAACTTTTTTAAACTATTTAAGTCTATTTTTAATAATGAAAAAGTGGTTTATTTATTTATTTATAATAATTATTCTTACATCTAATACATTTGCTTATTCTAAAGATGCTGGCTTATCATGGTTAAATAATAATGTAGATTGGGTTAATGGGAATATAGATGAGAATTCATTTGCATTATTAGCTCTAAAATCTAATAATTATAATATCGAAAATGGCTACACTATAATGTTGCAAAGAAAAGATCTTAATAATTGTTATCCTGCAGGAAATTGCAATGTTAAAGATACAGCATTAGCTGCTTTAGCTTTAAAATCTAGTAATTATGATGTAAAACCATTGTTATCATGGTTAGATTCTTCATTAACTCGTGCTTCTGTTAGTGATTGGTTTATTCAAATAAAAACAGAAAAATCAGGCAATTGCAATATAATCTATGATGGTACCAAATCTAAAAAAGCATTTGTAAATGGTAATGAAAAAATAAAAATAAATAATAATGAAATTGATTATTGGATTAATATTAAAACAGATTTGCAAGCTAACTTAAATCAGCCAATCGAGGAAATAAAAGTTGATTGCAGGGAAGTAAATGATCCTAGCATTGTTATCTCTTTATTAAGAATTGTACAAAATGATTTTTATATTATTCAAGAAGCTAAATCAATTACAGCTACTTTAACAATTAATAACGCTTGTTATCCTTCTTATATTGGCGGAGAATGTAATGAAGAAGCTTCTTTTTATGCAGCATTTGTATTAAAAAAATTAAACCAGGATATAAAAGTTACTCCTTATTTAGTTGATAAATCAGATACTAATTTAGATAATGCAATGATTTATGCAATAACAAATGACCAGAAATATTCTAGCAATTTAATAAACAAACAAAGCTTGCTCGGCTACTGGGATGATCAAAATATCTATACTAGCTCATTTGCTATAAATTCTTTAAAAAATACCAATTATAAACCTGAATTAGGAAATGCAACCGAATGGCTTAAATCAAAACAAATAACAACAGATTTAGCTGATAACGGCTCTTTTGGCAATGTTAAAGATACTGCTATTGCTTTATCATTAGCATTAACAGAGCCAATATTTACACTTCCCGGACCAAGCAGTTTCTGTGGTAATAAAATTTTAGAAGCAGGAGAGCAATGTGATGATGGGAATATTTTAAATGGAGATGGTTGTAACTCAATTTGTCTTAAAGAAACTGGTGAATCTTGTAAAATAGATTCAGAATGTAGTATTGATGGAAAATGTATAAATGGAAAATGTGAAATTCCCGCACAATGTGTTCAGGATTCAGACTGTAAAACAGGAGAACAATGCATTAATCAAGCCTGTGTAACTCCTCCTTGTAATTCCAATCTTGATTGTTCATCTATAGAATATTGTGATCAATATACAAAAAAATGTTTGCCTAAAGAACAGCCAAAAGAATGTGATAATGATGGAACTTGTGACTTTGGTGAAAATGAAGAAAATTGCCCAAATGATTGTAGAAGAGAAGTAGAAGAAAAATGCGGAGATAGTTTTTGTGATTTTGAGAAGGAAAATGAAGAAAATTGCCCTCTAGATTGTCAGTTGACTCCAGAAGAAAAAACCAAAACTAATATATTATTCTGGATAAGTTTGATTATAATCGTTTTAATGCTTGGAGCAGGCGGCTTTTTTATTTATTCAAAATTCTTTAAAAAACAAACTCCAGGCAAACCTTCATATTTATTTGAAGAGCCAAAAACAAAACCAAAAGAAGATTATTCTGCCCCAAGAAGAGCTTCTAGAAAAAATGAAGTTGATGAATCATTAGAGCAGGAATTAGACAAATCAATAAGAGAAGCTGAAAAATTGCTAAAGAAATAATTATGATGAAAATAATGCTTATTCTATTATTAATTTTATTGCCTATCGCTGATGCAGAAAACATAATAATTTCACTTTCGAAAGAAGATTATCATCAATATGAAACTTTGCAGGCAGAGATTTTTACTAATTTAACTTTAGCAAATAAGCTGACTGCATCTAATTTTGCTTTAATTGATAAAAATAATAAGACTATCCCTATAGCTATATTCTTAGAAGAATTGTCAAATGATCATTACTTTATATATTTTGATATTCCAAAATTAAATAATGATACTTATTACTTTTTAGTTAAGGATATTATTTATATCGACAATATATTAAAACAGACTTCTAAATTTAAAGAATTTCATTTGACAAATATCAGTTCTGTATCAATTTATCCCGCAATTATTAATAAAATAGACTCAACAAATTTAAAAATAAAAAATTATGGTGTATCAGTAAACCTTACTTTAAAGGCAGATGAAATTAATTTAAATCAAACCATAACTTTAAAGGAGGAATTTAATACTAACATAAAAATACCAAAAAACATTAATAATTTCAACATAGAAATTTTATATGGAGAAAGATCATATTCAATACCTGTAATTCCTTATGCAGAAACGATTATAAATTTTACAGCAGAAGAGAATAAATCTTTGATAGAAGAGAAAAAACCTCTGATACTTCCTCAAAAAAATGCATTAGTTCTGTTAAATTCTACTTACGGCTCTTATTTTGATGAAAAGATTATCTTAAGAAAAGATGATTTCCCTAAAGGTTCTTTTTACATTAAAAATGAATGGGACTTTCAAATTAATAATATAACTTTCAATTTAACAGGCAATTTGAATGAGATAGCTAGATTAAATTTGACGTTTATTTCAGAAATTAGACCAAATGAAACAATTGTACAATATATTTGGATAAATGAAGATCAAAATTCTATTAAATCATTATATTCAGGCAGCATTCAGATTACTTCTTTAGAAAATACTTTTGCAAGAATACCTTTAGAAATAATATTTTTAGAGGATAAATTAATAAATGAAACAGTAAAAGAAGAGATTATTAAAAAAAATTACACCAAACCAGCTTTATTAAAAAATGAAGAAAAACAAAATCTTGCAATAATTCCATTAATCCTGGTTCTTTTAATTTTATTAACTATTATTTATTTTATATTTAAAAAATCCAAACAAACTAATTTTTAATTTCCTGTTTTTTCTTCATCACCATATTTTCAGCCTGCAGATTTTTTACAACCATGTCATATTCATGTAATCTAGCAAGCAGATCATTTAGGAATCCTCCAAACGTCATTGATTCAAAACTTAATTCTTCAGGATCTAAAATTTCTATAGAACTTGGCATGTATTCAAAGCAAAAAACAGTTATTGCATTAATATCATCAAATTTAATTTCTATCTCGCTAAAAATGCTCCAAAAACCAGCCATTTTATCTTTTAACTCGACACTGTCAAATATTTCTGATTTCACAACTTCGAATTTTTCTTTTATATTATTAGCGACTTTGCTCATTACCTGCTCAATATGCTCTTTTGGAAAACCAGCCACTTCTACCACAACTCTTGCTAAAATTTTTGTCATAATAAATTTTATTTAGCTAAATTTATAAATCTTTTCTAAATAAAAGTAAAATTATAATTAATAGCAATATACTTGTTAAAATATAACTGCCTAAATTTTTAGTTTTTAAATCACTCGACTCATAAATAGATTTACCTTGAATTTGGCTTTCTGAATTTCCCTTAACATTATCTTTAGACAAGTCTTGCTTCTGTTCTATTAATTTTACTTCCGTTGTAAAATCTTCAATTGATTTTTTATTTTTTTCTTTAAAATTTACCTTTAATTTATATTCTCCTGGAGAAATATGAGGCTCTAATTTATTTTCTAAATCGATTATTGCTGAACTTTCAGCAGGCAACTCCAACGTCCTCATATTTTCTTCTCTTTCGCCTGATATTACAGAATTGCCTTTATAGATATAGCTCCAGATATCAACATTTATATTTTCCGTTGAATTGTTATTTACTTTTAATTTTATTTTAATATCTTTGTCTAAATCAATTTCATTTGGAATTTCTATTAATTCAAAGTTAACCAGCTTTTTATTCTCTATTTTATTATTGCATAACTTATTATCAAAACCCTTAACTTCCAATTCTTTTTGATCTCTTATATCAAGGCCATCAGCAATTAATTTATAAGACCCCTCTGCATATCTATTATTGCAGTTATTATGCAATAATATTGGAACATTTATTGTAGAATTTAGAAATTTTCCATAAACATTTAAATTTGTTACTCTGCTTATTTTTTCCCCTTCTTTTTCAACCCAAATATCAATAGCATTCTTGCTCGTGTTTCCTTTATAAATCTCTAATCTTGCTTCAAACTCTTGCCCAAAATTTACACTATTATCTTTTCCAAGATAAACCTTGCTTATCTTAATTGAGCTAAAACCTTGATCTAGTTCATTGTCTAAATTTTCTTTTCCTAAACTCGGAGTTAATATTCTCCAATAATCGCCTATTTTTTGCCAGGATAAACCTTCTTTCGAATTTGTATAGGTAATATCATCTATCAATTTATTTCCATAAAATAATTTTATCTTTTCAAAACCATCATTATTAAAAAATCCTGAAATGCTATTTGTGTAAACTGCCAAGAAACTTTTTGCTTTTATTATTGTACCTACTGTATTTGTATTGCTTATTATCAATCTATGTCCAAAATCATCTTCTAAAATACATCCTTCTAAATCAACGTCAT
>CAYITI010000006.1:0-12058 GCA_964366235.1 Candidatus Woesearchaeota archaeon | reverse complement strand
AAAAAGTTCTGGTTTTGCCTTCCTTGGACCAATATTAGCCGCATTTGTTGAGCCTGATGAAAAAGCCTTAAATAAAAAAAGTAAGATACAACAATTATCTATAATTGCTTCTGGACCCTTTTCTAATATTTTGCTTGCTTTAGTTGTTTTATTGTTTTTTAATTTTATATTTTTGCCTTTACAGTCCAATTTATTTATTTCAGATGGAATTAATCTGGTTAATATAGAAAAAAATAGCCCCGCGGATTTAGCAAAATTAGAAATAGGATTAATAATAAAAGAAATAAATAGTGAAAAAATTACAGATCAAAGGCAATTGGTTGATATAATGCAAAGTTCTAATGGAAATGAAATTAAATTGAATACAGATAAAGGCGAGTTCATAATTAAACCCGAAAAAAAGAATAATAAGTATTATATTGGGGTGAGTGTAACAAATAATGTAAAAGTTCGCGAATCTTTTCCAGGATTTATTTTGCCTATTATAAAATGGTTTAATATGCTATTCTTCTGGATCTGGGTTATTAGCTTAGGAATTGGGTTATTTAATTTATTACCCCTTGGCCCAATTGATGGAGGCAGAATGTTCTATATTCTAGCATCTAAATTTTTTAGTGATAAAAAAGCAATGAAACTATTTAAATCTATAAGCTTGTTTTGTTTAATTTTAATTGTAGGTAATTTACTGCCTTATCTGCTAAAATTATTCAAATGGATTGTAAAAATTTTTAGTTAAATTTAAATAAAAAAAGATTTTTAGTTTTTTATGCTGGTTGATGTACACGCACATTTAACAGATGAATATTTCAAGAATAAATTAGATAAAGTTATAATTCGGGCTAAAAGAAATAATGTCATAAGCATTATATGTAATGGCATAAATTATGATGATAATAAAAAAATTCTCGGAATTGTTAAAAAATATGATATAGTAAAGGCAAGCCTTGGTTTTTATCCCGATGATATCATTAAATCTAGCGAAAATGAAATCGAAGAGAATTTTGAATTTATTAAGAAAAATAAAAATAAAATTTTTGCAATAGGAGAAGTTGGTTTAGATCTTTATCATAATAGTTCTTTAGACAAGCAAAAAGAAGTTTTCTTAAGAATAATTGGATTAGCACTTGAAATTAATAAGCCATTGATAATTCATTCGAGAAAGGCTGAAAAGGAATGCATAGAAATCTTAAAAAATTTCGAGGTTAAACGAGCAATATTTCATAGTTTTACAGGCAATTTTAAATTAGTTAAAGAAATTGAAAAAAATAATTGGATGCTGTCTATACCATGCAATATAACTAGAGCAGAACATTTTCAAAATATTGTAAAAAATTTTAATTTAAATCAAATTTTGACTGAAACAGATTCACCTTATCTGGGTCCATACAAAGATAAAATGAATGAACCAAGTTTTATCGTCGAGACAATAAAGATTATTTCAAGAATAAAAAATTTAGAAAAAGAAGAGGTTGAAAAAATAATTTTCAAAAACTATCAAAATTTTTTTTGAACAGAAAGGTATTTAAATAAGTTTAACATTATTTTGATTAATAAAAAATATTTTTTCCTAAATATTCTGGGAAAAAGAGGTGAATATAAATGAAAAAGAAAAAATCTTCTAAAAAAAAGAAGAGATGAAGAAGATATTTTATCTTCTTCTTTTTTTATATTTCTATAATTGTCCCTTTTGGTCCGGGATTTATTATTAATGTTTGATTTTTCTTATCTTTAATGTAGAAATTTTCATGCAAATGCCCGCATATTTCTAATATAGGTCTGAATTTTTCAATGACCCTCTTTATTGATTTAGAACCAACATGATATTTTCCGATGACATCCAGTTTTGTATCAAATGGGGGAGCATGTGTTATTAATACCCAATTTTTTAGCTTATAGTTTAAGTTATTAAAATACTCTTCTAAATTTTTATCATCATATTCAAAACCACCGCCACCATAACCAACAAAATTTAAACCTTGAAATTCAAAAATTTTTTTATGAATGTTTATTATATTTTTAGAGCATAACTTGTCAATAAATTTTGGGGTTTCATGATTTCCGTGAATTAATAAAACTATTTTGTCAAATTTTTCTAAATTTCTTT
This sequence comes from Candidatus Woesearchaeota archaeon, assembly GCA_964366235.1. Classification (GTDB taxonomy): domain Archaea; phylum Nanobdellota; class Nanobdellia; order SCGC-AAA011-G17; family GW2011-AR20; genus GW2011-AR20. The sequence continues at coordinate 9,954 of CAYITI010000006.1, read as the reverse complement.
TAATCTTTTTAATATCAATAGAGAAAAAAGATATATCTCCCGAACAAATTATAATATCTGGGTTTTCATTTTTGAATTTTTTATAAACTTCTTTTAAATAACTGCTGTTGCTATGGATATCGGTAAATGCAAGGATTTTCATGCTTTTAATTTAATGATTAATTATATAAGTTTTTTTAATGCCTTAATTGAAATGCCCCAAGATAGCCATGCATAAATCCCTGCTCATCGCTTGATATCTCATCATCTTCTATAAGGTCATTTAATTGTTTCTTATTATAGATGTTCATTTTTTAAAAACCTCTTTAGATTAAAAGTTCTTTTTTCAAATTTGTCTAAAGGCAGATGCGATATGATTTCTGTAAAATCTTGTCTAAAATTGTTCATATTTATCACCCCTGTTTTTATCAATTATTTTAACAAATTGCAGATGCAATGCTGCTTCTACAGATTTAGAGTACTTTGGCCAATATGGTTCTTTCATTTTTATCACCTCAATTATATAATAAGACTCTTTTATTTATAAATAAAACCAGTGCGGTTGTCACTTGGACAGTTGGGAGATAATATGGATTTTAGAAAATATATATTAGAATTCATTTAACTTCTTATTTAACCCAAAATAAGCATAAGCAACCTTTCCTTTGTTCCCAATACTCTTCTCTTCTAATGTAATTAATTTGGCATTTTTTAATTCTTCTAGCCTTCTTCTAAATGTCCTATAACTAACTCCTTTATTATAAAATAAATATAATTCTTTTATAGATTTCCCAGAGTGTTTCTTGACCAACTCAAGAAGATCATTCTGCTCCTGATCTAAATCATTATTATCTTTAATTTTAAATTCATGTAATTTATTTATAGATTTATTAACATCATCTAATGTAATTTTCTTACTTGACCTTGATTCAGCTATATCCCCAGAAACTTTTAATAAAAATATCCCTGCTCTTAAATCATTCAATTCATAGGTTTTTTTTGCAATTTCTTCCAAACAATTTCTTCCAAAAACATTTGGAACAAATGCATAATCAATTCTTTGTTTTAATATATCTAAAATTTCATTATAATTGTAAGGTTTAAATTCCAAATTATCTGCATACAATCTTGATTTTAATCTTGCATCTATATTATTGATCCAATCTTTTTCATTTGCAATAAAAATCAAGTTTCTCTTAAAAACGTCTTCTAAGAAAAAGTATAATATTGAAAAATCCTGCAGTTTATCAATTTCATCTAAACAAACTACAATTGATTTTTTATTTAATATTGGTTTATTATCTCTCATTAATTCACCTGTTGATTTATATTGTATAAATTTATAATTAACTAAATTGCAAATTTCCAATATTATCTTATAAGAAGTATCGTGCTTCCAGCAATTTATATAGATTGGTAATATTATCTCTGAATTTTCTTCAACTTGATTTAAAACATATCTTGTTGCTAATGTTTTTCCAATGCCGGGATGACCAAAAATAAACAAATTTCTTCCATTTCTATTTTGCTCTAATAAATTAATGGAATTTCCAATGTAAGCCTGATTATTTTCACGATGCAATAAAACTGGCGGAATAAAGTTAAAATCTAAAGCAGCATCATTAAGAAAAATACTTTCATTCTCATATAAAAAATCTTTATCCATAATTTAAGTAATATTAAAAAAGATATAAGCTTTACTAAATTTCTTCAACACCATCTTTTGTTAAGGCGACTAATCTAAAACCAACACCAATTTTAAGCAATGCTGCCATTAAAGCCATATGTTCTCTGCCCATACCCGAGATGATATTTACTGCAACTTCTGATCCTTTAATTTTTTCTTTTAAATTATTCATGATTTCATCCCTTAATTCTTTAATGCCTTGATTTAAGTTTATCGCAATTAATTCAGTTTTATCATCTTTGTTAAAATTTTCCTTGCCATAATCATTTGTTATTAAAAATATTTTTTCCCACTTGCCATCCTGCATTAATCTAGAAACATGACCCCAAGTTCCCTTTCCTGTTGATAAACATGCTACTAATTCTGTCATTAATCTGCAAAATTAATATTGTTTATAAATATTGCTAAAATTTTCTATAAAAATTAGTATTCCGATACTTCACTAAATATATTCTAGAAAATATAATTTAAACTACAATTAAGTATTTAAATAAAACTTAATTCTATTTAAAAAAGAGGTGATAAAATGTTTGAAGATGAATCTATAGAAGATCCTTATTCTGATGATAATCATCGAGATGAAGGCGAGCCTTTATTCTAAACTTTTTTCTTTGGCTTTAAATGTTGAAGCTAAATCAATAATATATTTGCCTTCTTCTAACCTATAAACTAATGGCTTTCCCTTGAATAAATCAACTAAATCAAGCTCATACTGCCCTGGTTTTAATATCCTTATACTTTCTATATCTAAAATAACAGGCTTGTCTAAATTATCTTCCCCGATTAATTCCATAATATCTTCTTGAATTTCTTTTCTATCTTTTGGAGTCAAATCAACTGTTAATTGCCTGGCTTTCTCCAAAGTTTCTTTTCTTACAAAGAAAAAGAATTTTCCCCCGCATTTATTACATCCTTTTAATATTTCATTAGAAGTTTCTTCATATAATATGCCACATTTTACGCATTGGTGCATTCTAAGATTCTCCGTTATTTATGAATAAATTATTTTTATATGGTTCTTCCGTAAAAACTAATTTTCCAGATTTCTTTCTATTTTCTTCTCTTGTTAACCATTGTAAATTTGAAGGGGAAAAAGCCTTCTTAACTTCTTCTGGATTTGTAAGATTAAACGAATGTAATGGGATTATATGATCTATTTCAAAATTTTTTCTATTTTCTGGAAAAGGTTCTAAATTGTCAATAACTTCTTTCCATTGCGGGTGATTTTTTCTATATTCTCTCATATATATCCTATCTCTTTCTTTTGCTTTATTACCCATATGATAATGTTTTCTCTGACACACACTATTACAAAAACATTTTGTTATGAATTTTGTCTTTATAACATTTTTACAAAATTTACATACCTTTATAATTATTTTATATTAATAAAGAAAATAAGTATTTAATCTTTATGATTATTCTAAAAGTAGCAAATAACCTTTATCTTACCTTCTTCTTTTCTTAGATTTAGACGATCTTTTAGAAGTAGCATCTTTCATCAATAATTGCAGTTTATTTGGGTCTCTTTTAATGTTCTTTATTATTGTTGCAGGCCCAATAATCGTAAACCCCTGCTTATCCCCCAATAAAGCGCTTGCTAGTGTTGACTTAAATTTAGAAAAAGGATCTTGCTCACCTTCATTTGGATTTACAACTGCTAATTCAATTCCCTTAAAGCTTGCATTTATCTCTTCCATTGTTGTTTTTATTAATTCTGCTTCTTCTTCTTTACTTAATCTTCCTTCTAATAAAACAACTTTATTCTCTTTAGCCATATTCAATAATTTTCTAATTCTTCCTATGGAGCTTAAAGTTTTAATTTCTGTATAAGGCACAAATTGCAGTGTTAACATTTTTTATTTTACAAGATTGAATAATTCTTCGTAAAATTCCTCCATATTTTTTCCCTGCTCTGCTGAAATTCCAACAACCTTATACTGCGGAAATGCGCTTTCTATTTTTTTTATACTTGCCTTTCTTAAATCTATTTTATTTCCAATAACCAAAACTGGAATATTGCGGGCAGCTAAATTGCCTATTATTGTGATATTAACCTGATTATAGGGATTTTGCGTGCTGTCTAAGACAACCAAAACACAATCAACATTTTCCAGCCATTTTATTGCTTCTATTACCCCTTTTGTTGCTTCCTTTGCTCTTTTTTTAGCTTCTTTTTCGCTTAATTTAAATTTCATAAAATCTTCATAATCAATTTTAGTAGCAATTCCAGGAGTGTCTATAATATTAAAATCAAGCTCTTTTGAATTATTTTTTATCTTAACTTTTTCCTTGATTTGTATTTCCCTTGTTTCATGAGGAATTTTAGAAACAGTTCCAAGCTCTTCACCAATCCAGTCTTTGCAGATTTTATTTGCTAAAGTAGATTTTCCTGCATTTACAGGGCCATATATTCCAAGTTTGATTAATTTTTTTCTTCTAAAAATAACCCTAAATAAATTATTCATAAAATCCATTAATTTCACTTTCATGATTTGATTGAGAGAATTAATATGTTATTAAAGTTTTTGGTTATTTCTTTTACTAATTAATAAATCTAAGAATAATTGAATTGCAATTTCTTCATTTTCTTTAATTATATTTCTTCTCATTGTAATATAACCATAATTTTTGATCTCATCTTTATGAGACTTCTTTGAAACGGTCATATCAGAAATATAAATCCTCTCGCCAATATATGTTGGGGTTAATTATTTAGCATATAATTCTTTTAAATATACAACTGCATAAGGGTTTTCTTTTGCCATCATTCCTTTAGCCTTTGCTAATAAAAAATAACCCGGAACAGATTTTTTCTATATTAATCATCTCTAAGTACTCTTTATCTCCGTGACCACCCAAAGAATCTCCAGTTAAAGAGATATATCTCTCTACAGATTCTAAACTAATTGGATCACTTAAAGTAGTTATTGCAACATTTCCCTCATTAAAATCTTCAAAATATCTCATACTTGTTATATAAGAAGAAAGTTTTATAAGTTAACTCTATAAGATTAATATAATGGAAACACCAAAAGAAATCAAGAAAATAAATGAAGTAACTTGGGAAATTCCAACAAGTTATAAAGAAGGAATGAATGTTCCAGCGAGGATTATAGCAACTGAAAAATTGCTTAATCAGATGGATAAAGGTGTGTTTGATCAGATAACAAATGTAGCCTGCTTGCCCGGAATTGTAAAATATGCATACTGCATGCCCGATGGTCACATTTCTATAAGTTAAATCTTTAGAGAGACATGTGGGGCTATGGATTTCCGGTTGGAGGATTGGCTGCTTTTGATCCTGAAGAAAATGGAGTGATATCGCCCGGCGGTATTGGTTTTGATATAAATTGTATTACTGGTGATTCAAAAATAATGACTCCTTATGGTTGTCATTTAGATATAAAAGGTTTTGAAAATAAATTGAATATTGAAACTAAGTCTATTAACTTTGATAATAGTAAAGAGATTAATACATCTCCGATTTTATTTATGAAAAAATTATCTAATGATTTGGTTAAGATAAAAACAAAAGCAGGTCATGAAATAATGGCAACTAAAGATCACCCATTTTATACCAATGAAGGAATGATTGAGCTTAGGGAATTAACAAAAGATAGCTTATTGGCGATAAACCCATTTGAAGGTGTCGCCTACGAAGAACCAAGTAGTAAAATTATTTTAGATGAAGACCAAATAAGAGGAATAGTCCCAGACAGACAAAATATAATAAGGGAACTTAAATCAAGAGAATTATTACCATTAAAATTAAATTCGGCAAAGTTACCAATTCTAGCTAAATTAGTTGGATTTCTTCAAGGAGATGGTCATATAACTTATTATTATCACAAAAAAAGAAAACAAAATGTCTGGTCAACAATTGTCATCGGCAAAGAGAATGATTTAATTAAAATAAAGAATGATCTTAATTTATTAGGTTATGGTTCTTTTACAATAAAAACGAAAAAATATATAAGTTTAGTAAAGGAAATTAATGGAAGTGTAAGAAACATAGAAGGAAACTCTACACAAATGCATATTAGTTCACAAACTCTTGCTATATTGTTACATGCTTTAGGCGTTCCTAAAGGAAATAAATCTTATAATAAAATCTTTGTCCCAAACTGGGTTAAAGAATCTCCCTTGTGGATAAAAAGATTATATTTATCTGGATTATTCGGAGCTGAATTAAGTAAACCACAACAATATGCAAAAGAAAAATATAATTTTAAAGAACCAGGATTTAGTCAAAATAAAGTTAAGGAATTAATTCCAAATTTAAGAGAATTTTTATTAGATATTAAAGAATTACTCACGGATTTTAATGTAAAATGCAATAAAATTTACATTCAAAAAGGAGTAATTAATAAAAATGGAGATGAAACAGTAAAATTATCATTAAAAATATCATCAAACTTTAAAAATTTAATTAATTTATGGGGTAAAATTGGTTATGAATATTGTGAAGAAAGGAAAACGCTTTCTATGCTCGCATTACAATATCTCAAATTAAAACAAAATAAAATTAAAAAGATTAATCAAATTATTAATGATTGTATTATCCTTAAAAATAATGGAATACAGAGATTAAAAATATTAGAGTACGCTAATGAAAACGGGGTAAGTGTTAATATCGTTAAAAGAAGATTAAAAGAAGGAAACGGCGTTATAAGAATATTAAACAATTTTCCCTCATTTAATGAATTTATATTAAAATATGGTCTTAAAAATTCGGGACATTTTGTTTGGGACGAAATAGAGTCTATAGAAGAAATAAATGAAACTAAAGAGGTTTATGATTTTACAATTAATCATGAAGATCATAATTTTATCGCAAATTGTTTTGTTATTTCTAATTGTGGAATGCGCTTACTCACAACAAATCTCACATTTAAAGAAGTTCAGCCTAAATTAAAAGAATTAGTTGATACTTTATTTAAAACAGTTCCAGCTGGTGTTGGAAGCACAGGTTTTGTCAAAGTTAATAAACAACAATTTAAAGAAGTTACAGAATTAGGGACAAAATGGTGTGTTGAAAATGATTATGCATGGAAAGAAGATTTAATTAGAACAGAAAATCATGGAAAAATAGACTGGGCAGATTCAAGCAAAATAACTGAAAAAGCTGTTTCTCGCGGGATAAATCAATTAGGAACATTAGGAAGCGGAAATCATTATTTAGAAATTCAAAAAGTTGAAAAAAATAATATATTAGATGAAAAATTGGCAAAAAAATTTGGAATTTTTCCAGATCAAATTGTAATCATGTTTCATTGCGGTTCTAGAGGATTCGGACATCAAATTGCTACAGATTATCTGCAGATTTTTGATAAAGCAATGAAAAAATATGACATAAATATAAAAGACAGAGAATTAAGTTGTGCTCCCTTTAATACAAATGAAGGACAGGATTATTACAAAGCGATGGCTTGTGCTGCGAATATGGCTTTTGCTAATAGACAAGTTATTCTGCATAGGGTAAGGGAAAGTTTTTCAAAAATCTTTCAAAAATCTCCAGAAGAAATGGAAATAAATTTAGTTTATGATGTTGCCCATAATATGGCAAAATTAGAAGAGCATAAAATTGATGGTAAAAAAAAGAAATTAATTGTTCATAGAAAAGGTTCTACAAGAGCTTTTCCACCAGGACATGCTGAATTAGATAAATTATATCAGGAAACAGGACAACCCATCATTATTGGTGGGAGTATGGAAACAGGATCTTATTTATTAGTTGGGACAAAGGAAGGACATGAAACATTTTTTACTACATGCCATGGAAGCGGCAGAACAATGTCTAGAACAAAAGCCAAGCATGAATTTAGGGGAGAGAAATTACAGCAAGAAATGTTAAAGAGAGGAATTTATGTAAAAAGCACTTCAATGTCCGGATTGGCTGAAGAAGCTGGCGGTGCTTATAAGGATATTAATGAAGTTATTAAATCAGTCGAATTAGCAGGAATTTCAAAACCAGTTGTTAGATTACTTCCTGTCGGAAACGTGAAGGGCTAGGCTAGAAATTCTTAAATAGTTATAAACTAGGATTAATTTATGATAGCAAAAGAACAAATTATTAAAGTTTTAGAAGAATGTTACGATCCAGAATTGAATATAGATGTTTATAATTTGGGATTAATTTATGAAATTAATGTAAAGGATGATATTGTAAACATTAAAATGACATTAACAAGCATGTTCTGTCCTTATGGAAATGAATTAATAAATGAAATTAAATCAAAAATTAAAATGAATTTAAAAGAGATAAAAGATGTAAACATTGAGGTTGTGTTTGATCCGCCATGGCAATTACCAGAAGAATTAAGGGCGATATTATGAAAAAATTCAAGTATTTAGAAGATGTTGCAATCGCAGATATTGCATTTGAAGCTTATGGAAAAACATTAAATGAAGTTTTTGAAAACTCAGCCTATTCTTTTTTTGACATTACCTGTAATCCTAAAACAATTAAACCAAAAATAAAAAAAGAAATTAAACTAGAAAATAAAAATGAAAAAGACTTGCTTTATAATTTTCTTTCTGAATTAGTTTTTTTAAAAGACAAACAATTGATCTTTAGTAAAATTAAAGTTAATATTAAAAACGGAAGATTAAAAGCAATTTTGTATGGAGATAAAATTGATCCAGAAAAACAGGAATTAAGAAATGATATAAAAGCAATTACTTTTCATCTTTTTAATTTAGAAAAAACCAAAATTGGATATAAAACTACCGTTGTTGTTGATATCTAATTAAAATCTTTTTAATATTTCTAGAAACTTCTTTTATTGAAGGATTTCCATTTACAGTAACTAAAACATTTTTTTTCTTATAATACTTAATTACTGGTGAGGTTTTTTTTAGATATAAATGATAACGTTCTTCAATATTTTTTTTAGTATCATCTTCTCTTTTTCTCAATAATAATCTTTTAACTAGATTTTCTTTAGAAGTTTTAATGAATAAAACCAAATCTGGCTTGAATTTTAATACATTTGCCTGTACTAATGTTCTAGGAAAACCATCTAAGATAAAGTTTTTTTTATTTCTTATCTCATTATTTACAATATTAATCGTTATTTTATTAGGAATTAACCTACCTTGCCCCAATAATTTTTTTATAAAAATATTTTTTTTAGATTCTTTTCTGAATATAGCCCCAGTTTCAATATGTTTAATCTTTAATAATTTAGAAATAAACTTTGCTTGAGTTCCTTTGCCTGTGCCGGTTGGCCCTAAAAAAATTATTTTCATATTTTAACCGAAATAATTATCTTTTTCCTCTTTTTCCTCTAAATGCCAGGATTCTTTCATTTTTTTAGTAATCTTGATCATTTCTTCCTTAAATTTTTTCCATTCCTTGAATAAGTTATTTATAAACTCAACATCTTTCTTTTCATCAGGATTAACATCCACACTTAATGATTCTCTTTCAAATTCCATCAATTTTTTGTACATTTTTGAGATTTTCTCCTTTTCTTCTTCATTAAAAAATTTGATTTCCAACATTCCAATAATATTATTTGAGTTTGGATAAACTAATCCTTCAATTATTTTGCAATAAAATATAACTTTATCATTCAATCTTCTTCTTATACCTCTAATCAGAAAATTTTTATTTTTTATGCTTGCAATAGAAATCTCGAATTCATCATCCAAATCCTCAAATTTTGGGAGTTTATAATTCAAATTATTATATTCTTCTTTTAAATTAAATTTATTATCCTTCATATTTTATTATCCCTTCGTTGCTATATATAATCTTATCTAAAAATTTAAATATTAGTTATCTTTTCTTATACCATGGCAAAAGGAGAATATGTCTGCGATTCTTGTGGATTTGTCTGGAAAGCAAAAGCCAGAAAACCAGAAAATTGTCCTAATTGTGATACAAAAATGATCAAACCCAAAGAAGATTTATTTAAAGATTCTGGGATTGATAGTTTTTAAAGAGCCTATGGTGAGGATCGAACTCACGACCTCCACATTTTTGTATACTTTACCAATATGGTGCTCCACCGACTGAGCTACAGAGGCATAAATTTGAGAAATTTTTACTGTTTTAAATTTAACTTATTTTAATATTTCTCTTAAAATTTTATTAACATAATTAATTCCTTGGTCATTTAACATTAAAATATCATAAACTTTTTTATAATGTTCTAAATTTTTTTCAACATTTTCATTTAAGAATCCTATTTTAATCAAGTTTTTATAATTAAACCCAGAAATCATTCCAATATCCTCTAAATTATCTCCTAACAATAAAACATTCCTTCTATTTTTTT
>CAYITI010000005.1:0-13489 GCA_964366235.1 Candidatus Woesearchaeota archaeon | reverse complement strand
ATTTATCTAATGCTTCTGCCGACCTTTTTAATATATCTATGTTTGGCAAGCTCGTATTAAACAAATCTCCAGAAATTAAAACAAAAGCAACATTTTCATTTATGCATATTTCAATAGATTTTTCAAATGTTTTTATGTTTAACTCTTTTAGTTTTTCTTCTTTCCATCCGCCAAGATGGCAATCCGACATATGAGCAAATTTCATGAATTTAATTATTACAAAAAATTTATATTAGTTAAGTTAATGTAGTGTAACATAAGATTTTTATACTACAAGATATAAATCATCTTGATATGAAAAAGAGGTTAATTCTATTAATTATGCTGATTAATTTACAATTAGTTAATGCACAGCAGGAAATAACATTGTTTGGCCAGAGTTACTCTATCGTTTTATTAGCTCCGATATTTTTTATGGGGATTATATCTTTATTCTTCTTGGGATTGATTATAAAGGATAACATTGGAAAAATAAGATTACCTAAAATAGATTTTAGCAAATTAAGAAAAATATATCATGAAAATACACAAACAATAAAAGAATTAAAACCGGATCATTTAACCAAATTTAACATATTAAAGAATAAATCATCCAAAATAGGATTAGAACATTCATTTAACGAGTTTACCGAGATAGCTAAAGAATTTTTTAAAGATAAATTTAATATCAAGCAGGAATTTGCATTTGCTGAACTTGGTAATCTGGTTAAGGGTCATCTTAAAGATGTAAATTTAGCCAATAAGCTTTCTACATTAAAATACAGCGGAGTTGCGGTAAATTCTCCACAGATTAAGGAATTATTTAAAGAATTTGAGGATTTATTAAAGGAATATAAAGTAAAAGAAGAAAAACAAGAACTTAGATTGTTTGCAAGAATTAAACAAAATCTACTTAATATTTTTAAAAATAAAGAAACTAAACAATTATCTATAAAAGAAAAAATTATTTATGTTAAACCAGCAATAAAAGAACCAAAATTAAGCATATTGCCCAAATTATTTGGTTATTTATTAAGATTTAAGAAAAAAGAATTAAAAACCGAAATAAAGAATGTTGAATTAAAACAGATTAAGAAAGAAGAGATTATTAAACAACCTGAAATCACCAAACCTGCTAAAAGATACAGGTTTATCTTGTTTGATAAGATTCTAAAATTTAGAATATTGCATTTAATCAAAAAAGGCAGAAATATACTGTTAATAAACCCCTTATTAGCAAAAAAATACTATGCGAGAGCTTTACTTGCTTATTATAGATTACCAATACAAGAAGAAAAAGAAATTGCCAATAATCTGATGCAGTTCCATAATGAATTATTAACCAGAAGAAGCAATGAAAAATTATTTTTGGATATTTCAAAAAATTTAATTGATATAAAACATAAAGGCAAACATATTTCAAAGAAAAGTATTGGCTTATTAAATACATTAAAGAATTTTATTGAAAGAGAAGAATTGTTAGCAATTGTAAAATTAAAAGAATTTTCACATAAATTAAAGAACGAAGAAAGAAAATTAAGTCACTTTATAAAGAAAGAAAGAGGGTTATTAAGAGAAGATAAATTTAAGTTCAAACATTTCTTAAAGAAAGAAGAAAATATTATTGGTGATGTATTTAAACAAGATATAAAAAAATTTGGCACAGTAATTAGTAATTTAAAAATAAGAGATGAGAAAGGGGTATCTAAAGAAAAATTATCTAAGAAAACAATTACCCTAGTTGATAAATACAATTCTAGATTAGAATTTATTTATAAACAACCTAGAATAATAGTTGCTAAAGAAGAAACTAAAAAAGAACCATTAAAGAAAGAAACTAAACAAATTAGATTACTACAAAAACAGAGAAATGAACTTTATAATAAATTACTTGATCTAGAAGATGGAAAATTAACCCATGATAAATTAAATTAAGGTATTGTTCTATATCTTGTATTTATCATGATCCATTCAATTAATATTAAAATTAAAGAAATTACTAAAAATGGAACCCCTAAATCCCGTTTTATTTTTGTCTCGGTTATTGCTGCTATTTGTTTGTAAACTTCTCTCAATGATTGGTCATTTTCTGCTTTAAAATATTTTCCATCTGTATCTTCAGCTATAATTTTTAATGTTTCTTCATCTATCTTTAATGAAACATTTCCAAAATATTCTCCTCCTTTTTCACTGCCAATCCCGATAGAATAAATTATAGCTTCTTTTGATTTGGCATATTCTAAAGCTTCTTTTAATGGAATCCCGACATTGCTTTGGCCATCCGTTAATAATATTATGATTCTTGGCCTATCTGTATTTATTAATAAATTCGTGCTTGTTATAATTGCTTCACCTAAATCGGTTCCGCCTGTTTTACTAACTTGAATATTATTTATCACTTTTCTAACTTCTGAAAATTTATCTGATAATTCTTTTTCAATAATTGATGTGCTTGAAAAACTGATTACTCCAACTTTATTGCTCTGAAAAATTAAATCCAAAAACTCTTGTGCATTTATCTTGGCAGATTCCAATCTATTAGGAGAAAAATCTTTAGCAAGCATACTATTTGATGCATCTATGGCTAAAACGAAATCAAAATTACTTCCAGCACCAGAGTACCAGTAGATTGTGCCAGATAATGCCAAAACAAATAATATCACGATAAATAATCTTATAAATAACAATGATATATTGCTTGAGATTACTTCTCCATCGCTTACCCTTGCAATGGCTTCAAAATTCGCAAATTTCAAAGCTTTTCTTTTTGTTGACTTTAAACTAGTAAAATGAATTATCACCAATAAAGGCATAACTACTAAAAACCATAAATATTCTGGATGTGTAAATGTTATCTCCATTTTGCAGCCCTTCTTAAAAATAAGTTTAAAAGTGGTTTAACAAATGAACTATCTGTAGAAATCTCAACGAAATCAATACCTAATCTAAGTAATGATTTTTGTATTTTTTTTTCTTGTTCTATAACTTCATGTTCATAAGCTTCTTTTAGCAAAGCCGGCTCAATCAACAATGTTTTGCCTGTATTTGGATCAGATACAACAACTTGGCCAACATCATCAGGCAATTTTCTATCACGCGGATCACGAACCATAATACAAATAATGTCAAATTTTTGGACTAATATCTTTAATGATTCTTGCCAATCATCCTTCCAACCAAGAAAGTCAGATATTATTATAATAACAGCACTTTTTTTTAAGTAATTAAAAATAAATTTTACAGCATTTTTAATATCAAACTCGCCAGCATAATAATCAGCATTTAATAACATCTTTGAAAATGTATAAAACTGTGTTTTTCCTCTTGAAGGCAATAATTTAGCTTTTTCTTTATCCGAGTAAAGCAATAATCCTGTATTATCCCCTGCTTCTAAAATTGCATGTGCTAATGAAGCACTTAATTCAATATTATATTCTGCTTTTAATTTGTTTGTTGAACCAAATAACATTCTTGAGCTGCAGTCCAGCAAGAAAAAAACATCTACATCACGTTCTTCAGCATATTCTTTTACTAGAATTTCATTTGTTCTTACCGAAGCTTTCCAATCTATCAGCCCCGCATCATCTTCCATGGTGTAAGGATGGTAATCTTTAAACTCTAAACCTTTACCCTTAAACACACTTCTATAAGCCCCAATCATTTTAGAACTAGTCAAACCCTTTGATAAGATTTCTAATTTTCTTATAGCAGGTACTAGATCTACCTTGAAGAATTTTTTAGACATTTTAAGGAACTGGAATTTTTGAAAGAATTTCTGTTATAATCTCATCTGTCTTGATGTTTTCAGCCTGCCCCTCATAATTTAATAATATTCTATGTCTCATTACATCATGTGCAACTTTTTTTACATGAGCAGGTGTAACAAAATTACTGCCTTGGATTAGAGCTTCTGCTTTAGAGGCAATATACAATCCGATGCTCCCCCTGGGAGAACAACCCCACTCAATATATTGCCCTGAATTAATTTTATACTTATGAGAGTTTCTTGTAGCGTCAATTAATCTGACAATATAATTTTCAACATCTTTGCTTAAATAAATTTTTTTAACAAATTCCTGCATCTTAATAATTTCCTTTGGATTTGTTGTTTCTTTTAGTTCAATATCATCAAATCTTCTTAAAGTCATATTTTTTGTCAGAATTTCATTTTCTTCGTGCAATCTTGGATATAAAATTTTTATTTTGAATAAAAATCTATCAATTTGAGCTTCTGGCAAATTATAGACACCAGCATTTTCAATTGGGTTTTGAGTTGCCATTACAAAAAATGGTTTTGGCAAAGGATAGGTATCATTCCCAATTGTAACCTGCTTTTCTTGCATTGCTTCTAATAAAGCTGATTGGCTTTTTGGAGGACTCCTATTAATTTCATCAGCAATTACAAAATTAGCAAATACAGGCCCTTTATTTACAACAAATTCATTTTTTTCTTTAATATATGTTGTTAATCCTATAATATCTGTTGGAAGTAAATCAGCTGTAAACTGTATTCTGGAATATTTACAGCCTGTGACCTTTGCTAATGTCCTGACAATTAATGTTTTAGCTATACCAGGAATACCTTCTACTAATACATGGCCGTCAGATAAGAAAGCGCGAATTAAGCCATTAACTGCATCTTCTTGGCCTACAACAATATTAGAACTCTCTTCCCTTATTAATTGAAGTTTTTTTTGATAAAATTTAATTTGATTTATATCTGGTTTTGACACTGTGTGTTTCATTAAAATTAAGCGAGTAACATCTTATAAATAGTTTATGTGTCACTTTAAAATGATGATTGATTTTTATTAGCAAGTTATTTAAATAAAATTAATCTAATAATTTAATATGCATATCTCTGAACGCGAATTAGAATTACCTGAAACAGTTTTAGAAAAATTATCTGAAATTGCTGCAGAAAAACATGATATAATTAATCTTGGCGTAGGCGAACCTGATTTCTTAACACCAAAACCCATTCTTGATTATAGTAAAAAAATAATTAATAAAGTTACACATTATACAGCTCCTCAAGGAAGAAAAGATTTACGAGAAGCATTAGTTAAAAAATTAAAAAAAGAAAATAAAATTAAGGTTAATGAAAATAACATTATTGTAACTTCTGGAAGCCAACAAGGATTATTTGCTACTCTGCTTGCTACTCTTGATCCAGGTGAAGAAGTTATTTTAAGTAATCCAGGTTATCTTGGTTATATTCCTGCTATTGAATTAGTCAATGCAGTTCCTATTTATGTTAAATTAGAAGAAAATGAAAATTTTGAAATCAATCCAGACAAAATTAAAGAAGAAATTGATAAAGGCAAGACAAAAGCTGTTATAATCAATACACCGAATAACCCAACAGGAAATATTTTAAGCAAAAAAATATTAGAAGAAATTGCTGATATTGCGGTTGAAAATGATTTGTATATTTTTTCAGATGAAGCTTATGAAAGATTAGTTTATGATAAAAAACATATTTCTATTGGAAGCTTGAATGGAATGGAAGATTATGTTGTCAGCTTTTTTACTTTTTCAAAAACATATGCAATGTGCGGATTTCGCTTAGGTTATTGCGTTGTTCCAGATAATTTAATTAAACCAGTGATAAAAACAAGCCAATACATGAACTTATGTGCACCAAATATTTCACAATCATTGGGAATAAAAGCATTATCTATTTCTAATTCTTATATTAATAAAATGGTTAATGAATATAATAGAAGAAGAAAATTTATTGTTGATAAACTAAACTTATTGGGATTAAAAACAAATATACCTGACGGTGCATTTTATGCTTTTGCAAATATTAAAAATGTTACTAAAAAAACCAGTAAAGAATTTGCAGACGAAATACTAAAAAAATGCAAAGTTGCAGTAATTCCTGGAACAGAATTTGGCAAATATGGAGAGGGTTATTTAAGATTTAGTTATGCTAATAAAATTGAGCTAATTAAAAAAGCAATGGAAAAACTAGAGAAATTTTTAAAATGAATTTAAAACTTAAATTATTATTATATGCAAGTGTTTTTGGTAATTTTAGTTCTGGTTTACTTGGGCCAATCTATGCTTTATTTGTGCAAAATATTGGGGGAAATGTTTTAACTGCTAGCATTTCATTTGCAATTTATACAATTACATTTGCATTATTAACAACATTCATTGGAAAATTAGAAGATACGAAATTTAATAAAGAAAAAATGATTTTTATTGGATATTTAATACTGACTATTGGAAATTTATTTTTTTTATTTATAGAAAAAGAATTTCACCTTTATCTAGTCCAGGTTTTAATGGGAATTGGGGTATCTGTTGTAAATCCAGCATGGGAAGCTTTGTACTCTTTGGCATTAGATAAGGGAAAAGAAAGTTCTGAATGGAGTTATTGGAATGCAGGAGCTGGTTTATCTGTAGCTTTGGCAGCACTGGCCGGAGGATTAATTGTTAAATATTATAGCTTTAATCTCTTATTTATTATAATGGCTTTATTTCATTTAATTAGCGCATTAGTCACTATATTTTTATTAAAAAAATGATTCCAAAAATTATATTTAGACATTCTCATTCTTATGATATTATATATAAAGATATTGCCAGAATTAAAAATTATCCAACTGATAAAGAAGTTATAGAATATATAAAAAATATAAAAATAATCTGGAATAAAATTAACTTTAAAATTTTAAAGGAATTAGAAAACATCACAAAATTAAAATTTCAAGACCCTAAAATTGTTTGTTATGTTGTTGGCAAAGCCATCCCTATTTCAGATCCATTAACAATCCCAATTTACAGGCAGGAATATAATTATTTTATAGATACATTAATTCATGAATTAATTCATATCTTATTTACACAGGAAAAAAATCTAAATAGAGTAAAAAAATCATGGAGATATATTTTTTCAAAATATAAGAATGAAACTTTTGATACTAAAATTCATATTCCTTTACATGCAGTTCACACACATGTTTATAGAAAATTTTTTAGCATGGAAAGATTAGAGCATGATATTGTAGAATTATTCAATTTGCATGCTTATAGACGTTCATGGGAGATTGTTAATAGAGGGGGTTATTTAGATATAATTAAAGAGTTTGTAAAAAGAATAAAATAAACTTTATAAATAGATTAAATTTGCTACACTTATGAATATCAAAGAAAAATTATTTGCAACAGCAATTGCTATTGTTTTAGTTGCTTTTATAACTGTTGGAATAGAAACTTTTTATAAGCAACCTGAAAATCCTTGTTATAAAGCTGAACTAATTCCAAAAACATTTAGTTGCGATTTTTTACAAGAATCAAATAAAACAGAATGTTATAAACAAGAACGAAATTTTTATGAAGATCAAAGTAGAATAAATCAAAAATGTTATGATGAATTTAAGCCAATAGAAGATAATTATAAGAGAAATGTTTTCATAATTTTAATTACAATTGGTGTTTTGATTACAATATTTGGATTATTTTTGAAAGATGTTCCTTCTGTTTATCTGGGGTTAATGTTTGGTGGAATAATTAGTATTTTACAGGGAATAATTCGTTACTGGGCTAATATGAATGAATATTTAAGATTTGTAATTTTAGGAATTTTA
This sequence comes from Candidatus Woesearchaeota archaeon, assembly GCA_964366235.1. Taxonomy (GTDB): domain Archaea; phylum Nanobdellota; class Nanobdellia; order SCGC-AAA011-G17; family GW2011-AR20; genus GW2011-AR20. The sequence continues at coordinate 5,909 of CAYITI010000005.1, read as the reverse complement.
TTGGCAATATTAATTTGGATCAGTTATAAGAAATTGAAATGAATAATTATAATAAATGTTTAGGAATTTTATAAACTTTAAATTCTTTAATAAGATTTTTTCCATATATCAACCTTGATAGTGCTTCTGCTTCAAGTTCAGCTCCTGTTAAAGCATTATGTGGTTTTGGTTCTTTTGGCAATCCTGCATATCTTAAAACATGGTCTAGACTTAAATCTGATTTTCCGTCCTTTAAAGGAATTTTAAATCCTCTTTTAAGATGATCCGCATAGCATATTGAATGTAAATCAATAAACCTTTTATCACTAAAAGGATATTTTAAGTTATATAATTCTGCAGAGAATTTTGTAAAATTTGCATCAAAATGGACATTCTGACCCGCAAGTGTTTTATCATGAATATGTTTTTCCCATTTAAAAAATTCTTTCATTAATTGTTCTAAAGATTGTTTATTTTTATCTGTAATTTGTCCTATTGTAAATCCATTTATCTTTAATGATTCTGAATCTATTTCTGTACCTTCAAAAATTCTACACTCTTCATAAAATTGATGTTTTGGATTATAAGAGTCTAAGGCACCTAAACTTACAATAGAATGTTTTCTATAATCTATTCCAGTGGTTTCTGTATCTAAGATTATCATAAATTACTATAATTAAAGAAAAATTTAAAAATCTAACCAAAATAAGTTAATTCTTTTTTATCTTTTTCTTCTTTAGCCTTATTAGTTTGTTCCATTATAGATTTTAGTTTAGATTCAAATTGTTCAGCTTTTTCTAATAAGGGCTTGTAGTCAACCTTTAAATCCAAATATTTATCAAGAACTTCAATCACTTTAGCTGCTGCTCTGGAATCTGGTAATTGCGAATGTGTCTCTATGAAAATAGAGCTTAATGGGAATTTAGATTTTAGCAATAATGCACCAGTAACGCCCATAATTATGCCCTCTTTTAGCGGCTCGATTTTAATTTTTTTGAATAAATCATTTGATTTATTTGAATTAGTATAAAAAAAAGATCTAGATTCATCGTTATTAGAAGCTACTCCTTCTAGGCTAATAATCTCCTTAGCTTTTAACTCTTTACATAAATCTATTATTTTATCAGCAATTTCCCACTCTAAACCAGCAACATTTGTTATTGCATGGAATATTAATATATTATTTTTATCATCGTAAAATATCCCCAATGGCTCTATTATCTTGGAATTATGCATTGCTACCATTGGAATAATATGATCACTTTCTATTCTGCCAATCAACTTGGCATTTAAATGTTCTATAAGAAATTCAGTTGCAATCGTACTTACAAAACCAAATCCAGGGAATCCCTCTATTATTATAGGATTTTTAGGTTTTTTATTTAATATAATTTCCATTAAACAAGTTTAATCTTAATTAATATATAAATGTTTATATTTAGAATTATTATTTAAAAGTTAAGAAAAATTTAATTTTTTTCATATTAAACTTCTAATCAATTTTATTATTTACTAGTTTTAATTTCAATAACATCCAGATTTTTTAATTTATACTCTTTTCCGACAGCTTGTTTGCTTTTTACATTTATTGCCTTAACAAAATTATTTCCAATATCTGTATGCAATTTAAACGCGAAATCTAAAGCAGTAGAATTTTGAGGCATTAAAAAACAGTCTGGCAATGTACGGCCATCAGAGTCCTGTAGCTTATTCACTCCGCCAGGAAAAACAGAAATATATTTTAATAAATCAAAAACAGCATAATTTAATACATCCTGCACGCCCGTGCTGTTGTATTTTTCTAAAACATTTTTTTTAATAAAATTTAATGCGTTTAATTGTTCTTGGGTTAATTTTTTTTTATCATTAATTGTAAAATTATCTTCTCCTGGGATATAAGAAATTAATTTATGTTTTGCAGCTTCTCTTAAAGCAACTTCTGAATCAGCTGAACAAGGAATTATTCTATATTCAGAGAATTCCTCTTTTAATTTATCTAGGTAAAATAAGCTACCTTCAATATCAATTTTATTTGCAGCTATTATCATTGGTTTAGTTACTTTTCTTAACTCATGGGCTAAATTCATTAAATCTTGTTCGCTCCATTCTTGCGGATGATGGATCAATTTTAATTTTTTGATAGCCTCTTCAACAACATCTTCTGTGACTTTTAATCCAGATAATTGTTTTGCTAAAGATTGTTTAATGTTAAAATTTTCTTTTTTTAAGGTTTTAGTAAATTTCTCCCAACCTTTTTTTAATATACTTAGATACCAATAATCAAGTTCATTTTCAAGAAACTTAACGTCCTTTAATGGGTTATGACTTAAAGGTTTAACTGGATTTCCTTTTTCATCAGTTGCACCTGAAATATCTATAACATGGATTAAAGCATCAGCCTCTCTGATATCATTTAAAAACTCTAGCCCCAAACCTTCTCCTAAATGTGCATTTTCAATTAATCCTGGAACATCCATTAATCTTATTGGAACAAAACGATTATGATCTATGCAATAACCATATCTTGGATTGCATTGAACATTAAAATATTTATCAGCACAGGGAATTTTAACAAAAGCAACACCTTCCTGAGACTTTATTGTTGTGAATGGATGAGGAGCTATATCAACTTCTGCCAATGTAGCTGCTTTAAAAAATGTTGATTTTCCTGCAGACGGTTTAGCTACCAATGCAATTAACATAAGATAAAATTAAGAATGTTATTTAAATGTTTTACTAAATAGTTTTTAGTCTATTAGCTAATTCTTCTTTTGATGATTCCATCAATTTTTTTAAATGGCTTTCATCTAAAATATCATCAATCGTAATTGGAGATTTATGAGATATTGCTATTACAGAATTATCCCCTCCTTTAAAAGGAACAGCACAGACAAAATAGTCTGTCTGTTTTGAAGAATCTTTTCTAATAGTTAAAAAAATTTTATTATAATCTTCTAACAAATCATTTTTAATTGATTCGGGTATTTGATATTGTTTCTCAAAATTTGTTCTGCATTCCCCTCTTCTTATGTTATAATGTTCCCATAAACCTGGAAATTTATTGTTTGCCATTTTAATTCTATTAAGAACTTAATTAACTATTTATAATTCTGGCATTTATTTACCTTTCATCTCTAAATAATGGCAATGTCCGCAATAAAATCTATCTTTATGTTCAGCCAGGAAATAACCAACACCGCATTTTGGACAATTTTTATTTCTGATGATTTTACCCCCCTGTAACTTATATTTTTTCCAAACCTGGCTTGGCTTTTTATTTTTAACTTTCTTTTTTGCCATTTTTTATTATTTTTTAGCAACAGTTTTTTTCTCTTTCTTTTCCTTCTTCTTTTTTCTAAATTCTTCTATTGCCTTAAAGCCTTCTATATTATTATATACATTTGCAATTACCTTTGATAAATTTCCTCCATATCTGGTGAAAATTGCTTTTATTTTTATTAATTCTGGAGAAACTTTTAATGATTCTGCAATTTGCTTTAAAACCTCTTCTCTTGTTGGCGTTTTCTTTCCGCTATGTTCCACCTCACACTCTAGGCTAAAACGATTTAGCAAACTATTTTCTTCCTGCTTTAATATTTTCATATTTTAATTGCATACTCTCCATTATTTTTTATCTCAAGTTTTTTGGCTATTTCTGATTTTTCACTGTTTAAAATTGTGATTCTGCCTTTCCAAGTTGTTGTAAATTGATTTCCCTGGCAATTAGGGCATGTTTCTTTTTCTACAAATAGTTTGCACTTTCTACAAATTTTTTTTGTCATTTCTCTTTACTTTTCTTTTTTGATTCTTCTTTTATCCAATTTAAATTTCCAAGCAAATATTGCCTCATTGTTAATCCTATTTTGGGATTTTTAATATCTTTATAGCTAACAGCAATGATTCTAGCTCTGCAATCATCTCCTGTTCTCAGGCTTTTTTTAGTTTCTTTTCCTGTTAGTATATTTGATTTGCTAAAACTAACAAAATCATCCATAGTTTGGCTTATATGAATCATTCCATCTATTGGACCAATATCCATAAATGCACCGAAATCAGTAATTTCGCTTATCTTTCCTAAAACAACTTCTTGCAATTCTGGTTTAAATGTAAACAATTTAAACGTTGTGTCATAATAAGCTGCACCATCTCCAGCAATAATTACACCTTCTCCTATTTCTACTATTTGTGAAACCGCAATAACTATTCCAAAATCTTTGGAAACATATTCATTAAATGTTTCATTAAGCTGCTGCATTACAGCATCTTCAACATCCATATTGAAACTACTTGGTAGAACTCTAATATGACTTTTTAAAGTAACTTCATAAAACATTTTGAATCATTAAATATTTTTTTTGCCTTAATGTTATAATTGGATGATTTTCAGATTTTAGTTGGGCTTTTAAAGCTTTGTCATTTGTTGCTATTATATGATTTTTAGGTAATTTTAACAATAATTCATCAACATACCCCTTTTCAGTGTTTATAAGTTTAATGTTTTTTTCTTTTATCCATTTTAAAGCTAATTTTGAATTAGGTTTGTTATCGAGTTCATTTAAAGTTTTATCCAAAATTTTAACCTCATACTTAAAATTGCATATTCTCTCTAGTTCTTCCAACAAATCAACTTTAAATTTTAAAGTGTCTAGGATAATATTTGTATCTAAAACTATTATATTCATTTATTTTATTTTAAAGAGATTTGTTTTATAAATATTATCAACAGATAAAATTTATCGAAAGATTTATAAATAAGTTAAATTAACCATATTTATCTTAATAAGATTTCTTATGATTTAGAATGGAAAAAGAGTTATTAAATAAAACAGGAACAACAACTATTGCAATAGTCTGCAAAGATGGAGTTGTTTTAGCAGCAGATAGAAGAATGACTATGGGGTATATGATTGCAGGCAGAAAATTTGAGAAAATTTCTATATTAAATGATGATGCTGCATTAACAATGGCAGGATTGGTTTCAGATGCTCAATTATTAACTAAAATAATAAAAGCCCAATTAAGATTAGATACAATTAGAAGAGGCAAAAAGCCAAGCATAAAAGAAATAGCTAATCTAATTGGAAGCCTGGTTTATGGAAATATTAGAAGATTTAGCACTATTCCCGGCATCGTTGGATTTATGATTGCAGGCAGAGATGATAAGGGTTATCATTTATATGATATTGGGATAGACGGATCTGTTAATTTACAGGAAGAATATTATTGTGAGGGTTCTGGTTCAGAATTTGCATTAGGTGTTCTTGAATCTAGTTATAATAAAGAGGTTAGTATTGATGAAGGTGTTAAATTAGCATTAAAAGCTTTAAATGCTTCTTTACAGCGTGATGCTGCTAGTGGTTCTGGATATGATGTTGTTACAATAACTAAAGATGGAGCAAGAAAAGTAATAGAGAAGGAAATAAAGACAATAATTTAAACATATTTTTTTCTTAGAATACAATGAATGAACTTTTAAAAGAAGTATTAAAATATATACCTGATAAAGCTGAAATAGTAGAATCTAGCTTCGAAGGAGCAAGTATTATTTTATATACAAAAAATAGAGAATTTTTCTTAAATAATGGCGAGGTAATTAAAAATATTGTAGATGCTGTCAAAAAAAGAGTTGAACTTAGACCAGATGTCAGCTTGTTAATGGACCAAGAAAAAGCTGAAAAAGAAATTAAGAAATTAATTCCAGAAGAAGCAGGCCTAACTAATCTTATTTTTGATGTTCCTAGAAGCAAGGTTATTCTAGAAGCAAGCAAACCAGGATTGGCTATTGGAAAAAGCGGGGAATTATTAAAAGAGATTAAGAAAAAAACCCTTTGGATACCTTTAGTAAGAAGAACACCGCCAATAAGATCACTGATTATAGAAAAAATTAGAAGTGTTTTGTATGAGAATAATGATTACAGAAAAAAATTCTT
>CAYITI010000004.1:0-17039 GCA_964366235.1 Candidatus Woesearchaeota archaeon | reverse complement strand
TTTTTATTTATAAACTCTCGTAGCGCGGTTGTCACATGGACAGTTGGGAAATAATATAGAGATTGTAGAATATAAATAAAGTATCCCCACAGCCGGATTCGAACCGACGACCTCACGGGATCAGCTGTCTGTTTTTCATTCTTAGCTTTTGCCTTAAGTCAAACAGTGAATTTATCTACAGCCGTTTAAGCCATATTTTTTATATGTGTGCTCTGCCGTTGAGCTACATGGAGATTAATAAAAAGTGAAAATGTTTGTTTTTAAAATTATTGTTTTAAGGTTATTCCCACCTTCTCATTTTCTTTTTTTATTATATAAGAACTGCCGGAAATAAATGTGATTGGCGGATTAAGAACGTCTGTCGCTAATATCCTAGAATAGGTTATCTCTTTGCCTTTAGGAAATTCTATATAAATTTCTCTTCCTTCAATTTTCATTTCATAATCTTTGCCATTTAACTGTTTTGGAAGTTTTATTATTCTAGAATAACCATTTTCAACTCTTCCTGCTAAATTAATTTCATTTCTTAGTTCTTCTAAGAAATTTTGTGCTGTTAAAACGTCCTTTCTATAAGAGGTAAATGAAATGTAATTTGAGGATAAGATTAAATATATTAACAAAATAAAAACAGCTATGCCGACGAAATACATAAATTCTATGCCAACCTGTGAGTTTTTCATTCTAAATTTTTTTTAAGCCAATTATATTAACTTCAATTAGGTTACTCGGAAGTGATTTTATTATCACCTGTTTTTTGCCCGGGGTTACTGGTGAATATATTGCTTTCGAAAAAGAAGTATCTGCTACTTTGACAATTTCAGTTTCTTCATTAGTTTTAAATTTTATTTTAAAAATAATTTCTTTGCCGTTAAAGGATATAGAATTTATGCCTGAAGGAAAATCTATTGTTAATTTAACTTGTGTCTCAACGCCATAAACATTAACTTGGTTAGATGAAGTTATAATTTGATTAGCAATTGAATCAACTTTAGAACTTGTAATTGAGTAGCTGCTTTCGCTGGAATATTTAGCATATAAAATTGTTAAAGGTATAATTAATACAAGAACTAATCCGATAATTACCAAATATTCTGTTGCAACTTGAGACTTAATTTATATCACCTCTTTCAATTACATTAAGAGAAATTATTATATTAAAGCTTTTGGTTTTGCTAGAGAAAAGCATGCGCCAGCCGAGGTTCGAAATCCCGATCTTAAAAGATTCTCGGGTCGGAACGTTGGCAACGTCCCATACTAACCACTATACTACTGGCGCATATTAAAAAAGAAAAATATTAACTTTATTTAAACTTTTCTTCTAGAACTTTTATTCTATACTCTAAAGTTTCATTATGTTCTTCTAAAGTTTTAAACCTAGTTTCTAAGTTATGATCATAATCATGATAATTTGGCAGAAGCAAAACGCCTGCAGCAACTACGGTGGTCCATAAACCTTTTTTATTTCCTTCTGCTGATTGAGTTATATTATATGTTTTAACAATCTTCCCGCTCATTTTAAAGAATTGTTCACGTTCATTCCATGCTTTATTAGAATCAAATTCTAAACCGAGGGTACTAGCAAGCATTGATGCAGCTAAATCTTCTGCGTATTCTCCTGCTTTTTCATCTGTTTCTCCAAAAGGATGATGTTCAGATAAATAACCATACTGATTTTGATCTAAAGGTAAAGCTACCCCAATAGAAGTAGCAATTAGTCTATTAGGCTCATTTGTATCATTTCTTGCTAATACAGTATGTAATACTTGTCCAGGTTTAAGATGTTTTAATCCCTCTTTTTTATTAATCTTTTTGCAACCTGCCGGGTAAATGCTAGAAACATAAACAAGATTAAACTGAGATATTCCTGCATCTCTTAATGCCAATTCAAATGATTGCAATTTTTCTTTATGTCTCCCTACCCCTTTTGTGAAGAAGATTTTATCAGCGACTAAATAATTCATTTTGTATTTTATAAATTTTAGATTTTAATAGATAATTTCTTTAAAAACTTTTTGGAAATGCAATTTTTATCTGTGAATCAGTCTTTATAAAAATTTTTATTTGTAAGTGTTAATGGGCCTGACCAGATTTGAACTGGTGACCTTCTCCGTGTAAGGGAGATGTCATCTATGGATTTCATAATTTACTATGAAACTAACCACTAGACCACAGGCCCTGTTAGGAAAACTTTCTTTAATACTATTTAAAATTTGTGATTAAAAACATTTAAATAATTTCAAATTTAGCTGAAATTAATGATATATTGCCCAAAATGCAAAAGTCCAGATATTCATCCAAACTTGCCAGGATTTCTGAACACTTATAAATGCAAAAAATGCGGTTACATTGGAACATTAGTCTTAGAAAATGAATGAAACCTTAAAAAAAATATTAAAATTTATTTCAAGAAGTTTTGGATTTTTATTAATAAATTTTTCAATAATTTTAATTTTATTTGCTTTTTTTATTAACTCCTCTATCAGTAATGTTGATTCATTAAAAAATGATTTAGAAGATTTACTGCAGGAGCAGGCATTAAATCAGACTGGATTACAGCAAGTTCAAGAATACTGCAAAAACAATCAACAGGATGAAAAATGCATAAAATTATTGCAATTAGAAGAAAATCAACAATTTAATAACTTATTTGACAATATTAAAGCAGCAAAAAATTATATTAATCTAACAATATTTAGTTCATTTTTATTATTCTTATTCGGATTTTTATTTATCTACTTTGGAACATTCAATTTATTAATTACATACTATAAAATAAGTTTGCATTTAACAATCAATAATATTTTAGTAGCATTATATTTTAACTTTATTCCAAATTTGATTAATGCATTATTAAATAATCCTCAAGTTCAGGAGCTTTTAAAAGAAATTCCAAAAGAATTTATTGATAAAATTTTAACTATAATTTTGAATTGGCTTAAAACCCCATTGTTTTTAACAGTTAAATTAACTTTAATATTAGCATCAATTTTCTTGGTGATTTCAGTAGTATTATTTTTCTTAAAAAAGAAAGCTTTAAAAGATACTGTCAAGGATTAATGAATATGAATAGTAAACCACCTACAAAAATACCTGAAGAATTAAAGAAAAAATTTGAGCAGTTAAAGATTAAATTAGATAAATTCAAGAAAAAAACCTTAAAAGAATTCAATGAATATGTCATTGGGATAGCATTGCTTCCGCCAAAAGAAGGGAATAAAGAACAAATTAATGTCTTGGTTCTAATTGATGACTCTGACAGCAAAAAAATGAGTAAATTTGATTTAAAGGAAAAATTAGGCAAGATAATTGCGAAGTTTGCAGAAGAGATTGACAAAAATTTAAGGATAGAAACATTAATCTTATCTGAGTTAAAAGAAAATTGTTACGACGGCAAATATGAGATACTGCAATTAATTGCAATGTCAGCTCCAATATATGATTCAAAAGATATGCTGGCAGCAATTAAAATTTCAGAAATTCATAAAAGTATGGTATTAAAGAAATTTGAGAAATATATCGTGAGTTATGTTGCTGCTGGAAGCTTATTTAGAGGAGATAAAAAAGCTAATGATATTGATGTTTTTATTATTGTAGATGATACTGATGTTAAAAGAATGTCAAGATTTGAATTAAAAGATAGATTAAGATATATCATAATTGAGCAAGGCTATCAGGCTAAAGAGATTACCGGGGTAAACAAAGATTTTCATATTCAAACTTATATATTAACTGATTTCTGGGATGCTGTGAAAGATGCTAACCCTGTAATTTTTACTTTCTTGAGAGACGGCGTTCCATTATTTGACCGCGGTGTATTCATGCCATGGAAATTATTATTGCAAATGGGAAGAATCAAGCCAAGTCCAGAAGCAATTGATATGCAGATGGATATTGGAGATAAATTATTAGAGAGGACAAAGGGAAAATTATTAAGTATTGTAGCAGAAGATATTTATTATGCAACATTAAATCCAGCACAGGCGGCATTGATGCTTTATGGCATAAATCCGCCAACGCCGTTAGAAACAATTAATTTAATGGAAGAGATATTTGTTAAAAAAGAAAAATTAATTGAAGAAAAATATGTAAAATTTCTGGAAAAAGTAAGGGGTTATTACAAGGATATTGAACATGGAAAAATCAAGGAAGTTAAGGGTTCAGAAATAGATGAACTAATCAAGGAAACTAAAGATTATCTGGAAAAAATAAAAAAATTATTTGTGCAATTGGAGAAGAAAAAGGAAAGTGAAAGCATATTAGATATTTATAATGCCTGTATTGCAGTTACCCGTGATCTGTTTACTGTTTTAAATGTCAAGGAAGAATCCAGCATTGAAAGTACTTTAAAAAAAGTTGTTGAAAAAGGTGATATTCCTAGAAAGTTTTTATCTGTATTGCAAAAAGTAACTAAAGCTAGGGATATAAAATTAAGCAAGGCTGAAAATGAAAAAATCAGGAGAGAATCCCGCGCTTATATCAAAAATATTCTTGAATTCATTCAAAGAAAACGCGGCTTTGAAAAAGAGAGAGTAAAAGTTAAATTTAAGTATGGTGAGAAGGAAGGTGAACTTTACTTATTAGATAAAAAAGCCTTCTTAATAAAAGATATCAAAGAAAAAGAAATAATGAAAGGTAACTTAACCGAGAATGGTTCTTTGAGTAATTTGATTAAAAGTTCCCAAGAAGATTTAGAGGGGGAATTAAAAAATTTAAAAGCACGTGATATTTATTTAAATGAAAAAACTCTAGATTCATTAAAAGAAATTATTGGTAAAGAAATTGAAATTTTAGTTGGGTAATTAATTTTCTTTTTCTAATTTTATCTTTTTATTTATAACTAATGCTTCTAAAAAATCGTAGTCTATTAATTTTTTACTTAGCAAATCTTTTTTACCATCATTATTTGTATCTTGATAAGCGGATCTATACATTTCTCTATAATTTACTCGAACACTATCTCCTTCATTAAGCCTTTCCCATAAATCTTTATACTTTTTATTACTGCCTTCTATAATAAATTTACCATGTTGACATTTAAAAACTACAGCATATTTTTCTGGAATATTTACAGAAGTTATTGCAATTCCTACGTTTCCATTAAAATCTATTGTTGGTCCAACACCACTTCCATGTATAGAAGGACTATAGACAGTTTCTGAGATGGTAGCTGGTTCATGCAGAATACTTGATAATTCTGTTCTTTCTTCTCTAAAATTACATCCTGTAAATAAATTAAAACTTAAAGCAATTGCTAAATTATACTCTAAAATTTTATTTTTTATATTGTCTTTAATATTTATCATTTTTTCTTTAAAAATTTAAAAAATAAACTATATAAATATTTCTATTTGTTACTACTTCAAAGAAATTTAGAATTCATTTTTCATTTATATTAGAATTCTTAGAAACATTTTTAAATACTTAATCTAAACCAAGTTTATGGAAGCTGTGATAGAGCATTTTAGGGGGGGAAGACATAATCAGATTAATAACCAGATGATATTGATAGTTAGAGAGATAGACAAAAAAGAAAAAACAAAATCTTTAATAGGTAAAAGAGTTATTTGGAAATCGCCAAAGGGAAAAGAAATAAAAGGAGAGATAATAAGGTTTCATGGCAATAAAGGAGCAGTAAGAGCAAGATTTGAAAAAGGAATGCCCGGCCAGTCAATTGGAACAAAACTTATAATAGAATAAAATGGCAGGTTTAAGAAAAGGTCATTGTTACTCGGATTTGGTGCGCCCTTATACAAGGTATTCTAGAGTCAAGGCTAAAAATTACATTAAAGCAATCCCAACAAACAAAATAGTCAGATTTGATATGGGAGATATCATAAAAAATTTTGAATATGAAATTAGTTTAATCAGCAATAATGATCATCAAATAAGGCATAATGCGCTTGAATCCGCAAGACAGTTAGTAAACAGAAGAATGTATACTAAACTAGGACCAAAAGGCTATTTCTTAAAATTAAAAGTTTATCCTTATCAAATTTTAAGGGAAAACAAAATGCTTGGTGGAGCGCATGCAGACAGATTACAAACAGGAATGGCACATTCATTTGGAAAACCCGTCGGATTAGCTGCTCAAGCTAAAAAAGATAAAATAGTGTTTACAGCAAAAGTAGACAAAAATGGCCTAAATACTGCAAAAGAAGCATTAAGTTTAGCCAGACCAAGAATGCCTGGAAAGTATAGGATAGAAATCAGAAAACTTTAAATATAAAATTTAATTCTTTTTATTATGGAAAAAGAGGTTGTAAATAAAGTTTTGATTATTATCATATTAATATTCTTATTTGGTGTTTCTTTAAAATTCTCAGAAATTACTGGTTATGCTGTTGTTGAAAAAGGTGAAACGGGCGATGCAGGCAAGCAGGAAAAAAATAATCCAAATTATGGTGCATTAAAAGGAACCTTAGTTTTAGTGATCAAAGATAATGGAAAAATAATATCATCAGAAGATGCTCCTAATCAAGTAATTTCTTTTATTGAAAAAAATAAGCAAATTTCAGATTGGAGTTTAGTAAAAGAAGATTCTGGAAACTATAAAGGAGAATTAGATGATGTAGATCCAGATGGAGATGAAAGCAAATGTTCTAATGAAGAGTATAATACTAAAAGAATGTACCATGATGCGAATAGTAATAATGAGAAAAACGATGATGAATTTTATATTTATCAGATAACAACTAATATTAAAGGTTGTTTTGCAGTTAAATTACCCCCAGGAGAATATGATATTTACACTTAAAATGGAAAGAAAAATTGAGATTGCTTTATTAATAGGAATAATTGTCGTACTTGGTTTTATATTGGTATTTTATAATAATAAGGATGATTCTGATTTTAAGGGAACTTATATTAAAAGCTATGAATTAACAACAGAGCAGGATAACTCTACTTCTCCTAACCAGCCTAAAAAAATTGGAACTGTGACAATTAAATCAGGTGAAACTAAAAGGGTTGATATAAAAGAAATTTAATCTTATCTCCAGCCCAATTCTCCTTTCAAAGGAACAAAAATAAAATTTCCTAAAACTTTTCTTTCTAATTTTCTTCCTTTTTTAATACCTTTAACCATCTCTTGTCCTAAAACTCCTCCTATTGGACCAATAATAATTCCATTATCTTTTAATTGTTTTATTAACGGATCGGGAAAGTCTGGACAAGCCGCATTTATTAAAATTTTATCATAAGGAAAATATTCTTTTAAACCCAAACTTCCATCAGTACAAATTACTTTAATATTTTTTACTCCTGCTTTAATTAAATTTTCCTCAGCATTTAATGCTAAACTTGAAATAATTTCAGTGCTATAAACTTTTGATTTTGTAATTTCAGATATAATCGCCGCAGAATAACCTGAACCGGTTCCAATCTCTAAAACTTTATTTTGTTTTTTTAATTCTAAAGCTTCCAGCATAAAAGCAATTGTATAAGGTTGAGATATTGTTTGGTTATTTCCAATGTCTAAAGGATAATCTTCATAAGCTTGATCTTGAAATTGTTTAGGAATAAATAAATGTCTTGGAATTTTTAACATTGCATTTAAAACATTTTCATCTTTAACACCATAACTTTTTATTACTTGAATCATTAACTTTCGTTTTTCTAGAAGTTTATCCATATTATATTAAAAATTAAATTAATATATAAAGTTTAATATTTTATTTATTAAAAAGATTTATAGATATATTTATATAATTAATAAGAATTTTAATTTAAAAAAGAGGTAATATGACAAATATTTTGTGGTTTTCAGAGATTAGCAATGAAGATGTAGAAACTTGCGGAGGAAAGGGTGCTTCATTAGGGGAGATGTATAATATTGGTTTGCCTATTCCTGCAGGATTTGTCATAACAGCACAAGCCTATGAAAGGTTCTTAAAAGAAAATAGAATTGATAAGCAGATATATAATATTCTCTCAACATTAGAAATAGATGATTCTAAATCCATTCAAAAAAAATCAGAGGAAATCCAAGAGATTATATTAAAAGCTGAAATGCCTCAAGATTTAAAAGAAGAAGTTCTTGAAGCTTATGAAAATCTAAATGTTGACAATGAAGTTTTGAAATTTGGTAACAAGAATGCTTTAAACCTGATTAAAATGGGGCGCAGCCTGCCTTATGTTGCTGTAAGATCCAGTGCAACAGCAGAAGATAGTCCTAAATTTTCATTTGCTGGACAACAATCAACTTATTTAAATGTTAAAGGCAATAATGCAATACTGCTTGCAGTTAAAAAATGCTGGGCCTCTTTATTTACCACTAGATCTATATATTATAGGCAAAAAAATAATATTGAACATGAAAAAGTGCTGATTGCAGTAATTATCCAGAAAATGATTAATGCATATCAAAGTGGAGTTATGTTTACAATAAATCCAAGTACAAATAATGAAGATGAAATTGTAATTGAGGCTGCTTATGGTCTAGGGGAATTAGTTGTTTCTGGAAGCATAAATCCGAATAATTATATTATAGATAAAGAAAATTTAACAATCAAATCAATCACCACTCCAAAACAAGATTATATGCTTATAAAAGAAGAAACACTTGGAAAAAATATCAAACGTAAAGTTCCAGACAATTATCCTGAAAAGGTTCTTAATGAAACACAAATAATTCAATTAGTAGATTATGGGAAAAAAATAGAAAAACATTATCAAAAATTTATGGATATTGAATTTGCAATTGAATCAGGTAAAATTTACATTGTACAGTCAAGACCAGTAACAACATTTAAAAAACAAACCAAACAAGAAAATGTTGAAGTAAAAGATTCTGAAATTTTGTTAAAAGGTTTGGCTGCTAGCCCTGGAATTGCTTCTGGTTATGTTAAAATTATTTTTAACTTAAATGAGTTGGATAAAATTGAGAAAGGTGATATTTTGGTCACAACAATGACCAATCCAGATATGGTTATTGCGATGGAAAAAGCTTCTGCAATAATTACCAATGAAGGGGGTTCGACCTCGCATGCATCAATTATTTCAAGAGAATTAGGAATTCCTTGTATAGTTGGAACAGAACATGCTACTGAAATATTAAAAGATTATCAATTGATTACAGTCGATGGAGGTAATGGATTAATTTATCAAGGTAAAGTAAAGATTGAAGAGGATATTCAAGAAGAAGTTAAACATTATGATACAATAACAAAAATAAAAGTTAATCTGGATTTGCCAAATCAGGCAGAGCGTGCTGCAAGATTTAATCCAGATGGCATCGGCTTAATTAGAATAGAATTTATTATAGCTGAAAATGGTGTTCATCCGAATAAATATATTAAAAATAATGATTATGAAGGTTATATAGATATCTTGGTAAATGGCTTAAGTAAAATTGCTGAAAATTTTAAAGAAAAACCAATATGGGTAAGAACTTCGGATATTAGAACAGATGAATACAAGAATTTAGAAGGAGCTGAAGAAGAACCTCGTGAAAATAATCCAATGATTGGCTGGCATGGAATAAGACGCGGTTTGGATGAACCAGACTTATTAAAATGTGAGTTTACCGCAATCAAAAAATTACATGAACAAGGTTACAAAAATATAGGGGTAATGTTGCCATTTGTAATATCTGTTGATGAGGTAAAAAAGGCTAAATCAATAATGCGTGAAATTGGATCAGAGCCATTAAAAGAGATTTCATTTGGTATAATGATAGAAACACCTGCAGCTGCCTTGATAATAGAAGACTTGTGTAAGGAGGGAATTTCATTTATTTCCTTTGGCACTAATGATTTAACACAAACTATTTTGGGAGTGGATAGAGGTAATGAAAAATTGCAGAGTTTGTATAATGAAATGCATCCTGCGGTGTTAAAAGCGATTAAGCATTGTATTGAGATTGCTAAAAAATATAACATCGAAACTTCTATATGCGGACAGGCGGGCAGCAATGAGAATATGGCAGAATTATTAGTAAAGTATGGTATCGACAGCATTTCAGCGAATATAGATGCTGTAAACAAGATAAGAAACATTGTTCATTTAACTGAAAAGAAGCTATTATTGAATGCTGCAAGAAAAGATAATATTTAAATATTAAATAAAATTTCCATATTTATGTTTTCATTCAAAAATTTATTTTCATTTCTTAAAAAAGTTGATAAAGAAAAAGTTAAACTACTTGCACAAATTAGATTATGTATTAATTTTTGCGATAATATCATCAATCATTTAGATAAGATTAGATATCCAAAAGAAGATTTATTAATTAATAAGATAGAAGGCAGCATAACCACCTTTAAATCTTTATTAAAAAGTACCTATAATCATTTAGAAGAAGCAGAGAGCTATTTAAAATATGATAATATTAATAATGCAGTATCAGAATTAAAAAATGCAAATAAAACAATAAATTCAGAATACTTAAGCAAAAGTTTATTAAAACTTTTAGTTGATAATAACTTGCTAAATAAACAGCATGTTAAAGATATTGGAATAATAAAAAGCAATATTGCTGCTACCCTAAATACTTTATTAAAATCTAAAAAATGAAGTTTAGCGAAAAAGTTTATGATTTGTGTAAGAAAATTCCAAAAGGCAAGATTTCAACATATTATTGCATTGCCAGAGCATTAAATACAAAGGCATATAGGGCAGTCGGCCAAGCATTAAAGAATAATAAAGATCCAAAAAATATTCCTTGCTTTAAAATTGTAAAAAACAATGGTGAAATAGGAGGATACTCGGGAAATAATCCAGAAAATATTTCTAAAAAGATCAAGTTATTAAAAAAAGAGGGAGTTGAAATTAAAAACAATAAAATTTTAAATTTAGAGAAGGTTTTATACAAATTTAGAAAAGATTTATAAATTTTTATGTATTATTAATTAGCATAAGAGGAGGATAAAATTCTAGAAATGATAGAGAGAAAATCTAAAGATATAAAAAAGGAAGTTTATTTATTAAGAAAAGAG
Organism: Candidatus Woesearchaeota archaeon; assembly: GCA_964366235.1. Taxonomy (GTDB): domain Archaea; phylum Nanobdellota; class Nanobdellia; order SCGC-AAA011-G17; family GW2011-AR20; genus GW2011-AR20. Next base: position 6,105 of record CAYITI010000004.1, on the reverse strand, counting down.
CTTAATTTAATTAAAAGAAATTTTCGTAAAAAATTCAATTTAGTCATAAATGAATTGCAAAAGATTGGCTATAGTGATTATGAGGTGGTTTTGAATCCCAAGATAATCCAGGATTATTATGCTAATTTAATTGAAAAAATTAATCCTAAAAAAACTTTTAATGATGTTATATTAAACGAAGAAATTAAATCCCAGATGAATATGGCTTTATCACAGATAAAAAATCATGATACGCTAATGCATAAATGGGGGCTCATAAATATTCAAGGAAGCAACGCAATCTCATTAATATTTTCAGGAGCATCCGGAACAGGCAAAACATTAACTGCAGAAGCATTGGCTAATGAATTAAAGAAAAAATTGTATATAGTAAGGTATTCTAATTTAGTTGATAGCTATATCGGGGAAACTGGAAAAAATATTGTTAAAGTATTCGAGATTGCTAAAAAAAATGATGCAATATTATTTTTTGATGAAGCTGATGCAATTGCTTCTTCCAGAACAACCATATTTTCGGCAACAGATTCTGAAACTAACTTAACAAAAAATGTTTTATTAAAAGAATTGGAGAAGTTTGATGGAATTGTAATCTTTGCTACAAACTTAGCAAGTAATTTTGATAAAGCATTTGAACGTAGAATTAATTTGCATATAATGTTTAACATACCAAATGTTGAGGAAAGGGAAAAAATTTGGCAATTATTAAGCAAAACTCTGCCATTGGCAAAAGATGTTGATTTTTATGAAATAGCTAAGGAATTTGAATTTTCCGGCGGCCATATAAAAAATAGTGTGATAAATGCTGCAAGACTGGCAATTGCAAATAATTCTTATGAAGTAAAACAGGAACATTTTATTAAAGCAGCTAAATTGGTAAGAGAGGGAAGAAATATTTTACTTCAATTAGATAATGATAAAAATAATTTGAATTATTTAGGATAATAAAAATAAAATCTCTCAGAGACGTTCTTAAATAATTTTGGGGTCTTCTTATAAATTTCTTTTACAGTTTCTTCTATTTTTTTCTCCACAGCCTTCCTATTTGTTTTATAGTCTTTTACTTCATCTTCTATATCCCAAATAGAACTTTTTTTATTTGATGCTAATTCGTTAAATAATAAGACATTTTTGTAACTTAATTTTGATCTTATAAAATTGAGATGATTTTCTGCCATGGCAATAATGGCATCATAATTATTTAGCATACTTTTAGTTAATCTTTTTTGATTATGATTAATTTCTTTTATTCCTATACTTTGTAATACTTTGATAGTTTTAGGATCAATAGGCTCTTTTTTAGCAACTATTCCAGCAGAACTCACTTTCCAGTTTTTAATGCCTTGGTCAGATAAGTATTTTTTTAAACAGTATTCTGCACTCATGCTCCTAAAAATATTACCAGTGCATACAAATAAAATGCTTTTTTCTTTGTTTTTCATCTTATATATAATATTTATTTAAAATTTATTTTTAACTCTTTCTAAATTTAAATAATTCTTCTAAATCTAACTCTAAAGCAACCACTGGAAATTCTAAATCCCATCTTTCTAATACAGTCGGGTTAATCTCTCCAAAATAAGCAATTTCTTTATTATTTAATAATACTTTAGCCGTTCTTCCTTTAGTAAAACTTTCATGTTCCTTTTCATCAATTTCATATTTTATGTTTAATGCATTAAATAAAGCATCTAAAATTTGTCTAATATCGGTAAAATTAGCTTTTATATCACTTAGCACAATTCCTATTTTATCATATTCTTTAACATTAGTTTCACTTTTATCTTTTGCAAAAACTCTTCCAATTTCAAATATTCTTTGGGGGTATTCATTATGTTTATTCTCCTTTAAGATTTTTAATAAAGAAGGAGCTAACCAAGTACGCAAGGAATTATAATCTTGATTTAATGAGTTAGCTAACATTATTAATCTATCTTTAACAAACATTCTTTCATTCTGGTCATGTTTATTACTGAGAACATAACTGCTTACTTCCAGTAAATTTAATCCAATTAAAAAGTCAGCTATTTTATTTTTAAAGCTCTCAAATTCATCTTCTTTGCCGATTGTGCTAATATTTGGAATTTCTGCATTAAAATTTTCATATCCATATGAAATTGCAATATCTTCAATTAAATCAACCTCGTGCATTATATCGGTTCGATAAGCTGGAATTAAAACTTTTTTATTTTTATAACCAAAACCCATTTTTTCTAGATATTTTTTAACATCATTTTCTTTTAAATTTAATCCTAATAATTTATTTACGTTTTCAATATTTATTTTCATTTCATCTGGTTTTAAATTTGGAGTAATAAAAATTTTATTTCCGTATTTTAATTTCATGGAATAAATTTTTCCACCCATATCATCTAGGTTTGTTACAATTATGTTTAAGCATTTATTTAATACTTGGAAATTAAAACCAGAACATTCTATAAAAACATCTTTAGTTTTAACAGTAATTTCTCCTATATCTTGGGAATTAATTATTGGAGGCATGCTTAGAATATTATTATTTGCATCGATAAATATTGGATATTTCTTCATATTTTTTAATAAGTGAGAATATTTTTTCCCTGTTTCATGTTTTGTTAAAATTTCATTAGCATTCATTATTTTATCATAACCAAGGGGCTTAAATTTGATTTTTTCTGGTTCTAATGCCAAAAATTTTATCGGAGTTTTAATTTTTTCAAATGGATAAATTCCAATAGCCACTTTTTTGCGGTTTCTTCCATAAGTTATATGTAATTTTTCTTGCAATTGAATTATTTCTTTTATTCTATCATTATTTAAATTAAGATTTTTTATTATTGCACATGCTGTAAATGGCCTTACATCTTTTACAGAGTTTTCAATTATTACAGCTTCATTTGAATTATTAATTTTATAATTTTTTAAACCAGTTTCATATCCCAGAAATGAATTAAATGCCCTTACAAAGCCTTGTTCTGATAATAAATCAGGTCTATTTGGCAACACCTCAATAACTAAATCATTTTCATTCATTTCTTCTAAAGAAGTTCCTAACATTGTTATTTTTTCTTCTAACTCTTTATCATTTAGTTTTTTTCTTAACAAGCTCAATACAAGTTTTTTATTTAATATTACTTTTGTCATTTTAACCAAATTTTAATTTCTCTTAATTTTTTAATATCATTTCTATATATCTCTCTTAAATCTTTAATCTCATAATAATCAGTAATTATTCTTTCTAAACCTAAACCCCAGGCTAAAACTGGAACGCTTTTTCCAAGCAAAGGTTTTACAACTTCTGGCCTGAATATTCCTGCTCCACCTAACTCTATCCATACTTTCTTTATAGGATGATAAACGATTACTTCAACACTAGGTTCTGTATATGAAAAATAACTTGGTCTAAACTTAATTTTGTCAAAACCCATTTTACTGAAAAATTGTTTTAAATATCCCAGTAAATGCTTGAAATTAACATTTTCATCTATAACAATACCTTCTGTTTGTGTAAAAGCAAATAAATGACTCCAATCAACTGTTTCATTTCTAAAAACTTTTCCAACAGCAAAAAATTTAGCAGGTAATTCAGATTGTTTTAAAGCTGCAATTGTTCTTGCACTCAATACAGTATTATGTGTTCTTAAAATATTTTTTTTAGCTTCTTCAGGATCCCATTTATATTTATAACCTAAACTTCCTTCTGCGCCATTCTCATGAGCTTCTTTAACTTTTTTGTAAATTTCGGGTAAACTAGCGTACTTTGGATCTTCAATAAAAAAAGTATCTTGCATATCCCTTGCTGGATGATCTTGTGCTTGAAATAAAGCATCGAAATTCCAAAAACTAGTCTGAACTATATTGCCGGTCATTTCTTTAAATCCCAACTCAAGCCATATTTTCTTGACATAATTAATAGCTTGATTCACAAAATGCCTTTTATTAGAATTTATAGAAGGAACATTAATCTTAACATCATAATGTCTAAATTCCTTATTTTTCCATGATCTATTTCTTATAATTTCTGGAGTCAAAGTTTCAATTAAATCATGTTCTAATCTATGTTTTTTTAATTTAATGCCATATTCAGTTAAGGTAATCTTTCTATCTTTAATTATGTTAAATTTAATGAAATTTTTTCTATTTTTAACTTCATTTACAATTTCTTTTTCTTTTAAAGTAAGTTGGTCTAGATTTTTTGGCAAGTTTTTTAGGAAATTTTCTGCTTCATCATTTCTTAGAAATTCTTTTCCTTTGTCTGTTATTGTAATCTCTTTTCCTAATTGAATAAAATTTAATCTTTTTAATAATCCAAAAGCAACATTAAATTCATCATCATCTAAATTAGCTTTTTGTTTAATCTCATTTAGTTTTAATGGTTTAGTTAAAACTTTTAAAAATCTCTTTTCAGGCAAGCCTTCTTTTAAATATAATTTACCATTTTCATTTAATTCTATTATTTCATTCTGTTCCTTGTCCAATTTAATTAAATTCTTATTTTCAAGCCATTGCAATGCTCTCATAACTTCAACTTCTTGTAATCTAGTTTCTTTAACAACTTGGCTTAATTTAGAATTATTATTTAGAGTTGGCAATATCTTTCTTTCTAAAAGGGTGAGCGATTTAATTAGTTTATCGTAATCCATTAATTAAGCTAGAATTAAGATGTTTAAAAAACTTACTTTTATTCAAAATTAATTTTACTTTCTAAATTCGAAAGTTTATCATTTGACAGTAAATTTAAAATGCTATGTTCTATTTTTTCAGCATTTCTGCCTTTAATAGATAAAGTTACTAAGCCAAATTCAGTAATAATTAAATTTGCCTTATTTTTAGGACCAATATATCTATGTTCTTTTACAATGCTTTTTGGCTCTATTTTATCTAAATGAATCTCCTTATGATGATAACCAAATATATTAAGCAAATAAGTATTTGATTTTACTATTTCATGAATTTTGTTTTTTTCTAAATCTTCTACATCCTTTAATACCATATAAATTCTTTTAAAATAACTTGATCCCTTAAATAGATTATAAGTTTCATTTGAATATTTTATACTAACAATTTCCATTTTAATCAGATTTGCTTAAAATACCATTATTTTTTTTGTCATAATAAACAACATCTTCTCTGCCGTCTTCATTATGGTCACAGATTACTACTTCTGCAGATTTACTAACCGTTAATTTTTCTTTCTCACCTAAATCTTCTATTTCTAATACTTTATAAAAAGCAGTAATATCGGATTTATTATTTTTATTCATATCATAAGAAACAACAAAATAATCTTTGATATTGTCATTATTAATATCAGCATAATAGAATTCCATAGAATATCTTTTATAATTATCTACATTAAATGTTTTTCCTTCTAAATTGCATTCGCTTGAATTAATTGTAGAATTTCCAATTAATAATGTAAATAAAATTTCTTTTAAACTCATTTTTTTAAATAATACAACCAAGACCAATTATGCTTGATAATGATTTTTCTTCCATTTTATTCTCCTTTCAAGTTATTCCAAGTTAAATCAAACATTTGTTCTAATGCAGCTGCAAAGTAAGGTGTATCAACCCAAACAGCAGTATCATAACTTTCATGAACTTTATCATCTTCAAGCATCATAAACAATAATTCTTTTCCATCTACAATGCAAAATCTTGCGTTTACCTTGTCTATATTCCTTATATCAGCATATTTTTTTAATGATTCTGCTATTTCTTTATTATACTTTGTTATGGGAGCAGATATTCTTACCCTAATATTTTTTAATTTCTTTAATAAAGGCAGTAATATTTCACCTTTTCTCAATAAACCTTTCTCAGTAGTCATTATTAAAACAGTTTTGTTGGCATTTTTAATCATGCTTTCCATTTGATCATAAATCCTATTCCTGCCACGTAATGCCCCGCTTAATGTAGCAGGATCAACTTTTTTAATGCCTTCGTCATGCAACAATTGTAATTCTTTATATAATTCAGTATTTTTAACCTCTTCAAGGACTTTAATTTGTTCTTCTACTTTTCTTGTTAAATTTGATTTAATTCTTCTTAATATTTCTTCAGGCTTAACGGCCATATATTTAATTGGCTTGCCAAGTTTTAGTTTAATAAATCCTTTCTTTTCAA
>CAYITI010000003.1:0-17582 GCA_964366235.1 Candidatus Woesearchaeota archaeon | reverse complement strand
TAATTCTTTTGCTCTATTAATTATTTTATCATCAATGTCTGTAACATTTTGCAAATAAAATAAATTATATTTTTTATATCTTAAGTATTTTGCAATAACATCAAACTGAACATAAGTTTTGGCATGTCCTATATGTGCATAATCATATGGTGTAATGCCACAGACAAACATCCTGACTTTTTTGCTTAATGGCTTAAATAATTCTTTTTTTCTTGTTAATGTATTATAAAGTTTTAACATTTTACTTGATCCTTGTTTACTTTATTAACTTCATTGGAGCTTTCGTCCCATTCTTTCATTTAAAGCACCTTTAAATATCCATATAAAATTTCGCCATTTATAATATTATTTAATAATTCCTTGCTTAAATTTTTTAAATTAGGCTCAAAAAATAAATTAATTTTTCTATTTAATGATTTTCCATATTTTTCTAAATTCAAACTTGTTTCTTTAGATTGTATAAATAAATCCACGTCGCTGTTTTCAATATCTTCTCCTTTAGAGGCAGAGCCAAATAAGACAATACAATTTGGTTTAAGTTTTTCTTCTAAAAAATCTATTAATTTACTAGTCTTTATTCTAAATACAAGATTTTGTTTTTTTAATAATTTAAAAGTTTCATTGCTTTTATTAGCTCTAAAACTTGGATAAATTGATTTATGTTCTTTAATTATCAATTCATCTTTAACTAGCACCTTTAAATGATTTATTATAGAGATTTGTGCTAAATTTATCCTTCTTGATAACTCGCGAATTTGAAAATCTTTCTTAGGATAATCAAAAAATTCTTGCAATAATTTATATCTGCTATATTTTTGTAACATATGATATATAATTATATCATCTGCTAGATAAATATTTCGGTTTTATATAATTGAAAAGAATTTATTTGGAATACTGCCAGGTAAACATCCGCATAATAAAAATTTCATAAATCAAAGAATTAAACTTTATTTAAAAATTTAACCCAATAACCCAGAACTCTTTATGACTTCTACGGCAAATCCGCCAACTGCATATTCTTGGTTATCTACCATCACTTTAGTCTGATAAGAAGAATCTAAACTTAATGGAGCATCTGAAGTGGCAACAATTTGAATAGTAAATGTTGCTTCTTTCCCTTCATCTAATCTAACAGAATCTGGAGAAATAATCTTTGCTTTGACATAATTTTCAAAATTTCCATTAGGAATTAGAGTTAATTTAAATGTTTTTTGTCCAGAACCACCACTTCCATCATGTGAAACATACATATTGAATGTTTTTTTCTTACTTTGTTCTATGCTTATACTTGTTGGGGAATTAAACTTGCCTGTATGGCTAATATCTTTAATGCTACTTTGGGCATTATCAAATACATTGTCTGATAAAGAGGTAACCTTGCTGAATATATTTTTAACAAAAATTAATCCTAAAGTTAATAGGGTAACACCGATAACAATCACAACAATAGTATTAATAGAAAGTTCTAATGCCCCTTTTTTATCTTTTATCATATTTAATATTATAAATTGCTTTTATTTAAAGTTAACGATTGCTTTGAAAATAATGTGGGCGGAGGGAGATTTGAACTCCCGATATTCCGTGTTAATTTATAACTCTACGGTCTTCAGCCGTCTGAGCTATACTTTGGGTATATATGCTCTCCCAGGTTTCTCAACATTTAACATGTTTCTGAGCTACCCGCCCATTAACATTTCTTTAAATAAATCCACTTTTTAAACTTTATTAAAAATATTTAAATACACTTATTAAAACTTAATATTATGCAATTGCCTCAAGAATATAACATTAAAGAAGCAGAACAAAAATGGCAGAAATATTGGGAAAAAGAAAAAATTTACAAATTTGATGAAAACTCAAAAAAACTAATTTATTCAATTGACACTCCCCCGCCTACAGTTTCTGGTAAAATGCATCTTGGTCATTCTTTTAGTTATTCACAGCAAGATTTTATTGCAAGATACAATAGAATGAAAGGAGAAAATGTATTCTATCCATTTGGAACAGACGATAATGGATTGCCAACCGAAAGATTAATCGAGAAATTAAAAAATATTAAATCAATTAAAATAGATAGACAGGATTTTATCAACCTTTGCAATAAAACCTTAAATGAAATAAAAAATGATTTTGTGAATGACTGGAAAAAAATAGGAATGAGCTGCGATTTCTTAATGACTTATTCAACAATAGACAAGCATTCTATTAAAACTTCACAGAAATCTTTCATGGAACTATACAAAAAAGATTTAGTTTATCAAAAAGAAGCACCAACAATGTTCTGCATAAATTGCCAGACTGCAATAGCACAAGCAGAATTAGAAGATAAAGAGCTTGAATCAAGTTTTAATGAAATAAACCTTGAATTAGAAAATGGGAAAAAATTTACAATCGCGACAACAAGACCAGAATTACTTCCAGCATGTGTTTGTATCTTTGTTAACCCTAATGATGCTCGATATAAAAATATTATAGGGAAAAAAGTAAAAGTTCCATTATTTAATCAAATTATTCAAATTATAGCGGATAAATCAGCTAATCCTGAAAAAGGAACCGGTGCAATGATTGTATGCTCTTATGGAGATAAATATGATGTTGAAGCAATTAATAAACTAAAATTAAAACCAAGAATTTGCATAACAAGAGATGGAAAATTAAATGAATTAGCTGGAAAGTATGCAAACTTAAACATAAAAGATGCAAGAAAAGAGATATTATCTGATTTAGAAAAAAATAAATTATTAGTAAATAAAAAACAAATAAAACATATTGTAAATGTTCATGATAAATGTGGAACTGAAATAGAATTTCTAACATCAAAACAATGGTTCATTAAAATTATTCAGAATAAGAAAAAATTTATTGAAGCAGGAAAGAGAATAAAATGGTACCCTGAAAATATGTTCACAAGGTATTTTAATTGGGTTAAAGGAATAGAATGGGATTGGTGCATCTCAAGACAAAGGCATTTCGGAGTTCCTTTTCCTGTTTGGTATTGTGATAAATGCAATGAAATCACTTTAGCTGATGAAAAAGATTTGCCAGTAGACCCTTTAAATAAGAAATCTAAATGCAAATGCGGGGGGAATTTAATTGGAGAGAAAGATGTCATGGACACTTGGGCAACTTCTTCTTTAACACCTCAAATTGCTTTAAATTGGGCTGAAAAGAATAATAATTTTAATAAAATGTATCCTATGAATTTAAGACCGCAAGCACATGATATTATTCGCACATGGGCATTTTATACTATCATTAAAGGAGTTTATCATCATAACTTAATTCCTTGGAAAGAAATTACCATTTCTGGACATGTTCTAGATTCAAAAGGCGAATCAATGCATAAATCCAAGGGCAATGCAATTGAGCCGAAAGCAGTGTTGGAAAAATATGGTGCAGATTCATTGAGATTTTGGGCAGCTGGTTCTAAATTAGGGGAAGATTTAAGATATTTAGAAAAAGATCTATTGACGGGGAAAAAAACTATAAACAAATTATGGAATGCCAGCAAATTTATTTTAATGAATTTAAATGATTATAAAAATGAAAAGCCAGAAAAATTTGAATTAATTGATTTATGGCTGCTCTCAAAATTAAATAATACTATAAAAATTTGCACAGAAAATTTTGAAAAATATGAATATTCAAAATCTAAATCAGAAGTTGAAAATTTCTTTTGGAATACTTTTTGTGATTATTATATAGAGATTGTTAAAGACAGGCTGTATAATGAAAATTTACGAGGTAAAGAATCTAAAATTTCCGCACAATATACCTTAAATTATTCTTTATTAGCAATTTTAAAACTATTTGCTCCAATAATGCCACATGTCACAGAAGAAATTTATCAGATTTATTTTGCAAAGAAAGAAAATAAAAAAAGCATACACCTCTCTAATTGGCCAGAATATAAAAAAGATTTAGTTAATAAAAAAGCAGAGAAGATTGGTGACGAATTAATTAACTTGATCTCTGAAGTTAGACAATTTAAATCAAAAAACAATAAATCTTTAAAAGAGCCTGTAAATATCACATTGTCAAAATCAAAGCATCAAGAATTAAAGCATGTTTTGGCTGATTTTAAAGCAGTTGCAAACGCAAAAAATATTAATTTTGAAGAAAAATTTGAAATAAGTTTTTAATATGGATACAAAGAAAAAGAAAAAATTAAAGAGATTTATCAAAGAACTAGAGAATATAAGAGGAAGACATACTGAATTAATTTCTGTTTATGTTCCATCAGGTTATGAAATAATTAAAATTATACAACATTTGCAGCAAGAACAGGGAACTGCGGAAAATATTAAGGATAAAACAACTAGATTGCATGTTATTGATAGTTTGGAAAGAGCAGTGAGGCATTTAAGATTATATAAAAAAACCCCTGAAAATGGTTTGGCTGTTTTTGCAGGAAATATTGCCGCACAAGAAGGAAAAACAGATTTAAAAGTTTGGAGCATGGAACCGCCAGAACCAATAACAACTAGATTATATAGATGCGATCAAACTTTTGTCTTGGATATTTTAAAGCAACAATTAGAAGTTAAAGATTTTTATGGTTTAATTGTAATGGACAATAGAGAAGCAACCATTGGATTGTTAAAAGGTACAGCAATAATAGAATTAAATAACATGACTTCTGGTGTTCCTGGAAAAATTAAGGCAGGAGGTCAATGTGTCATTCCAGAAACTTTAACTATGACAAATGAGGGAGATTTAATAGAAATAAAAAACTTGCACAATCCATATATCATTAAATCAGCAAATTTTAGTAATTATTCTGTAAGAAATTCTAATGTTTTAGATAAATGGAATGTGCAAAAAAACGTTGCCTTTAAAATAATAACTAAAGAGCCAAGGGTTGAAATAATCTGTTCAAAAGACCATAATTTTTTTATTTTTGATAAAGGGTTAAGAGAAAGATATGCAGAAAATCTAAAAATTGGGGATAAACTATTAATGCCTGAAAAAATAAATGTCAGAGGAAAATTACATTATATAAATTCGAAAAAATATTATTGGAAAAATAAACCAAAATATGCTAATTTCTCTATTAAACTACCAAATAGATTAGATAAAGTATTGGCAAAATTTTTAGGTTATATTTGTGGTGACGGGAACTTAGAAAATGAAAGAGTCGTTTTATCAGAAGGAAACAAAAATTTGGCTTTATACTACAACAAAGAAATGTCTAAATATTTTAAAACCAATTCTTCTATAAAATATCGAAAAGATAAAAATTATTATGAAGTTAAAGTTTATGGTAAACCAATTGTAAATCTTATTAAGGGGGAATTTTCAGATTTAAAAATAAAAGAAAATTCTAAGATTAATAGTAAAATATTAACATCAAAAGATGAAGTTTTGGCGGGTTTTATCAAAGGTATATTTGATGCAGAAGGCTATGTTGATAAAGATGAGGTTGCTATAGGAATGAATAATAGGCTATTAATAAATCAGTTACAAATTGCTTTACTAAGATTAGGAATTATAGCTTCATTTTGCGAATATGATAATAGAAAAAATCCTTATTCAAAAAAACATCGATTTACTTTAAGAATAACAGATAAGGAATCTTTGATTAACTTTAGAGATAAGATAAATTTTACCTTAAATAATAAAAAAATAGATTTAAATAAATTAGTAAAAGGAAGAACAAAAAAAAGTTTAGTAAGACAGATTTTAATTAATGGGTCTGCTATAAGAAAGATTATAGAAGAACACGGTTATAAAATAAAGGATTTTCCAAAAGTCACTAATTTTTTTAGAGATGAAAGAGAGATGAGCAAACATATATTTAATAATTCAATATTAAAAGAAATTAAAAGTAAAAATATAAAATTGTATAATAAACTAAAAAAATATTTACAAATACAATTAATACCTGTTAAAATTAAAAAAATAGAAATTTTACCTTATAATGGAGAAATGGTTGATATTTCTGTAAAAAATCAAAACTTTATGGCTAACGGTTTAATAGTTCATAATTCACAACAAAGATTTGCCAGGTTAAGAGAAGGGGCAGCACATGAATTTTATAAAAGAATCGGGGAATATTCAAATGAGCAATTTTACAATAAATCAGAGATAAAAGGAATTATTTTAGGTGGACCTGGTCCAACAAAAGAAACTTTCTTTAAAGGAGATTACCTTAATAATGAGGTTAAGAAAAAAATTCTTGGATTAAAGGATTTAAGCTATACTAGTGAATTTGGTTTGCACGAATTAGTTGAAAAAAGTCATGATTTATTAGCTCAAGAAGCTATCATAGAAGAAAAAAACCTGCTTAATAAATTTTTTACAATGCTTGCAAAAGAGCCAGAAAAAACAACTTATGGTAAATTACAGACTAAAAAAGCCCTTGAATACGGTGCTGTAGATCTTTTATTATTATCAGAAGATTTAGATGATCAAACAACAGACGAGTTTATGGAAATAGCAGAAAAATTTAATACTAAAGTTGAGATAATCTCAATAGACACTAAAGAAGGATTTCAATTAAAGGAATTAGGGGGAATTGCTTCTATTCTAAGATTTGCTTTAAATCAATAACCTTTAAAAATTAACAATCAACTTCTAATTTATGGATGATGTAAAAAACAAGGCAGAAGCAATATTATTCACAACTGGAAGATTTTTAACAATTGATGACATATCCAGTTTAACTGAGATTTCTCATATAGAATCAATAAAAGATGCTTTAACTAATTTAATTCAGGAGTATAAATCAAGAAACTCATCTTTGGAGATAATTCAGCAAGGAAATCAATACAAATTAACATTAAAAAAAGAACATATGCATTTAACAACCAAATTACTACGAGATACAGAATTAGATAAGCCAACTCAACAAACTCTTGCTTTAATCGCTTATAAACAGCCTGTTTTGCAAAGTTTAATTATTAAAATGAGAGGCAATACAGCTTATGAGCATATTGCCAAACTAGCACAATTAGATTTTATTGAATCAGAAAAATATAGCAGAACCAGAAAAATAAAAACAACCCCAAAATTCTATGAATACTTTGATGTGATTGATAATGAATTAAAGGAAAAACTTAAACAATTTGAAAATAAGGAAAATGAATCTCAAACCTAGTGCAATATTAATAATAATATTTTTATTAACCTTGTCCTTTAGATTATATTTTGCATTTTCAATAGATAGTTTTAACAGCGATGAATCTTATTTTCATTACAGATTAATCAATTATATAATCGAAAATAAATTACCAATTTTTTATGATGGATTAAGTTACGGTGGCCATAATCTTTTTTATCCGCAATTATTTCATATTATAATGGCATTGTTTTCATTTATCCCATATTTCCTGAAAATAATTCCAGCAATTTTAGATTCTAGTTTAGTGATTGTAGTTTATCTAGTTGCAAAAAAAATAACAAATGATAAAATCTCTAGCTTATTAAGCGCCTTTTTAGCAGCATTTATACCAATAGGAATTAAAAACTCTGTTAATCAAATTTCTATCTACTCTTTGCTAATACCTTTAATACTATTAACATATTTATGCTTAATAAATCTAGAACAAAAAAAATATTTTAATTTATATTTAATACTCTCATTTTTACTGCCTTTAATACACCCATCTTCATTCTTATTCATCTTTTCATTACTGTTTTACTTAATATTGGCTAATACAGAGTCATTATTTATTTCAAGATACAAAAAAGAGGCAATTGTGTTTTCATTTTTCTTAATTTTGTTAATCAATTTTTTAGTATATAAAAATTTATTTTTGCAGTACGGAATTGATGTAATATGGCAAAATATCCCTAATTCTTTATTCTCAACATATTTTAAAGACTTGAACATTTTGGAAATAATTTATTTAATCGGATTTTTACCAATAATTTTAGGTGCATTGGGAATATTTTTTGGATTATTTAGAGAAAAAAATGATTCAGTAATTATTTTAACTGCAGCAATATTAGCCACTTTATTCCTTATTTCAATTAAAATATTAACACTTCAATTAGGCGTTTTATTTTTAAGTATATTTTTAACAATTGTTTCTTCATTAACAATCTCAAAGATTTATAATTATTTATCATTAACAAAATTTTCCCATTTAAAAGAGTATACCACTTTAATATTGATAATTTTAATTACCACCCTATCTTTTATACCCTCTTATTTTATCGCCAGTTCATTGCCAGATTATGATTATCAAGTTAATTCATTTAAATGGCTAAAAGAAAATACTGAAAAAGATTCAACGATACTAGCTCCATATGAAATCGGAAATATTCTAACTGCTGTTGCAGAGAGAAAAAACATTATGGATGATAATTTTTTATCAGCAAAAAATAGTGAAGAGAGATTTGATGACATTGCTATAGCTTATAACACATTTTCTAAAATAAAAGCCCTAGAATCTTTAAGGAAGTACAATACTACATACATTTATTTAGATGATTATGTAAAAAATAAATATAATCTTACTAAAATAAGATATGTAGATGATGAAAAATGTTTTGAGGAAATAAAAAATGATGTTTACAAAATCATATGCTAGAATATTATTCTTATTAGCATTGACATTAATTGTATTAATTTCGCCTAGTTTAATTAATGACTCAAATAATTATATGAATGATGATTCATATTTTTATTCAAGAATTTCAGAGCTTAAATCAGATTATGATGATTTAAGCTATTCTGGAAGAGATTTTACTTATTCCATGGGGCAAATTTCGATGTTTTTATTTTTTAAAAAATTTTTACCAGAGAAATTTATTATTAATATAATCCCGGTTATATTCGGATTAATCTCCTTGTTATTATTCCACTTAATCTTAAAAGAACTTTACGTAGAGCCAAATGTTAACTATTTGTCCCTGATAATACTAATATTATCCCCCCCATTTATTTATATATTTACCTCTTACAATATATTTACCCCAACAACATTAATATTATTATTAATCTTTTATCTATTTATCCAGAGAGATCAGATGTTAAATTTTGTTTCTTATATCTTATTCTTCATAATTCCATTTTTTGGCTACCAATATGCAATTTTAGCCTTATCTTTACTTTTAATTTACTGTATGAAAGAAAAGATGATAAAAAAATTTTATATAATATTTATAATAACCTTAATTTCACTTAGCATTGTTTATCTGCCTTATTTATCAAAATATGGATTATCAGAACCAGCAGGTTTTGATAGGGTATTAAACCATAAATTATTATTCTCAGATTTAGGAAGTAGTTTTGGAATAAGCATCTTTATTGTATTTTTAAGTGTTTTTGGATTAAGATATTTATGGAAATCTAAATATAAATATCTGCCCGTTTATATCTCATTAATCTTATCAATGTTATCGATTTATTATTACCCTAAATTTATTATTTACCTAAACTTCATTTTATCATTTTTAGCTGCATTGGGGATAATCTACTTACTAAGATCAAAATGGGAATCAGAAACTATAAGAAAATTAACAATGTGGCTGCTTATCATTGGAGTAGTATTTTCAACAATAACATTTGTAAATGAAATTTCTAAACAAGATCCCAACAAAAATCTCTATGATGCATTAATATATTTAAGAAATTATGACAATTCCAAAGACGTTGTTTTTTCTCATTATTCTTATGGAATTTTAATTAATACAATAGCAAATAAAAAAAATGTCATGGATAATAATTTTTTATATGCTCCAGATTTAAATGAGCGTCATCAAAATTCACAAGCATTATTTTATACAAGGAATTTTAACACAGCTTCGGATATAATAGATAATTATAATATAAAATATATTCTAATAACTAAAAAAATGAAAGATGGCTTAATATGGAATGAAAAAGATGAAGGATTGCTGTTTTTGCTAAATTCGGCAAATATTTATAAGAAAATATATAACAATGATGAAGTAGAAATCTGGAGAATAATAGAATGAAAGAAATATTATTATGGATATCATCTTTTTTTGCATTAATAATATCCTTATTTTGGATTCAAGTAATCTATACTAAAGAAATAAAATTTAAGACAGTAATTAAATTGCCAAAAGTTAGCATATTAATCCCGGCACATAATGAAGAAAAAACAATTGCAAAGACTATTAAATCTATTTTAAATTTAAGTTATCCTAAAGATAAACTTGAGATTATTGTAGTAGATGATAGTTCAACAGATAGAACACAACAAGCAGTTAAAAAATTCAAACAAGTTAAATTAATATATAATCAGCATCGTGGTTTGGGAAAAGCATCAGCATTAAATACAGGCTTAAAAAATGTTACTGGCGAATTATTTGCAGTCGTTGATGCTGATTCTGAAGTTAAAAAAGATTCTCTAAAAAAAACAATAAGCTTTTTTGAAGACGAAAACATTGGATCTGTTATCAGCTCGATAAAAATTAGAGACCCTAAAAATCTTTATCATCATATCCAAAGATTAGAGTATATTTTGGCTACGTTTATTAGAAAATTAATGTCCAGAATTGATACTTTACATATTACTCCTGGTGTTTTAAGTGTTTATAGAACAGATGTAATAAAAAAATTAGGAGGTTTTGATGAAAATAATATCACTGAAGATTTAGAAATAGCATTAAGATTAAGGGCAAATAATTATTCTGTAAAAATGAGCCCTGATTCAATAACATATACAAAAGTTCCCTCTAACTTTAAAGATCTATGGAACCAAAGAATAAGATGGTTTCGTGGCTTTATCTACAATAACTTAAAATATAAAAAAATGTTTATGAACAAAAAATATGGTTTATTAGGAAGATTTCAATTGCCTTTAAATGCAATAACTTTTTTTACAATTGTAATTCTATTCTTGATTATTAGTTATGAAATTTTTACTAGATTGTATGAATTTATATTTAAAATAATCTTATTAAAAGAGAATATTATAACAACTTTTTATTTTGATTTTCCGCCATTAAAAGAATTATTATTAAGCCTAAACATAAAATTAATTTTTCCTTTAACAGTATCATTCCTTCTATCTTTATACCTGTTAAAAAGGGCCCATAAATCGATGGACGAGAAATTATTATTTAATCCTGCATTATTATTATATTTTACAGTTTACCCAATATTAAGAACTTTGCATTGGATAGCAGCATTTTATAAAGAATTAATAAACAGTAAAAGAAAATGGTGAGTCAAATTAATTACAAAAAATTTTTGATGATAAGTTTAGGAATCTCTATATTAGTCTTTACTTCTGGATTATTGCTTGGAATAACTTTAGATACTACAAAAGTTAATGAACTTGTTGAAAACATAAATAGAAATGAATTAAGCACGGAAAGTTACTCTGTAGAAAAAGAATTTTTAAATGTATTTGGAGGGGATAAATGCACTTTATCTAATCCAAGAGTCAATGCTTTATCTGAAGAAATTGGAAAAATTGGACGTTTGCTGACCAAATACGAATCAACCAATGTATTCGAACAATCTGATTTCAGTTATCTAAAAAGAAAATATTTTTTGCTTGAAATAAAAGCTTATAGTTTGTTTAGTTCATTAAAAAAAGAATGCAATTATAATTATACGACAATTTTATTTTTTTATGACCCAAATCATGATGAATCCACAAGACAGGGATATGTTTTAGATGCATTAGTTAATCTTAATCCAAACATGCATGTTTTTTCATTTGATCACTTATTTAAAGATGATCCAACGCTTGAAACATTAAGAATACATTATAATATAACAGATTCACCAACTTTAATCATTAATGATAAAATAAAAAAAGAAGGAATGGTTAATTTAGATAATTTAATAAAATTAACAAATGAATAAATTTTTTATTTCTTTAAGGGAAACTTGTCTTTAATCTGCTAATCAAAAAATATTTAAAAATCAAAATATCTTTGATTTTATGTCAAATTGCGAAATATGCGGGAAATCAGCTAATTTATCAAAAGTAATTATAGAGGGAAGTCTGTTAAATGTATGTGAAAATTGTGCTAAATTTGGCAAGGCCATTATTGTAAAGCAGGAAAAAGCCAAGCCAATAAAAAAACAGACCAGTGAAATAATCAGCATAATCAACCCAAATTATCCGGCGATAATAAAGAATGCACGCGAGAAATTAGACATGAGACAGGAAGAGCTAGCAAAGAAAATAGATGAGAAGTTATCAATGATACATAAATTAGAAACAGGACATTTGCAACCAACTATTCTATTAGCAAAAAAATTAGAGAGATTTCTTAATATTAGCATAGTAGAAATTTATGAGGAGACCCATGAGAAATTAAATTTAAAAGATTCAACATTGACCATTGGTGATTTGGTAAATGTAAAAACCAACGAAAAGCTTAAAAATTAATGCTTTAACATACATTTATGGAAATTAAGATTCTTAAAGAGGATAAAAATAGAATTGAATTTGAGGTTATCGGTGAAGATCATACTTTATGCAATTCTATCAGGAATGAGCTTTGGAATAATGAAAACATTGAAATTTCCGCTTATAATATCAAGCATCCTTTAATCAGCAATCCTGTTATGCTTGTTGAAACTAGCAAGGGTGATCCGAGAAAAGCACTGCAGGAATCTGTCGAAAGGTTAAAAAAACAAGTAAAGGAAATTAAAAGCAATTTTTAGTCTTTAAAACAAAACTTATTTAAATAATAATTCTTACTCTTTATCTTATGAAAGAGGATACTAATGTTTCTGTTATTATAATTTATTCATTTGTTTTTCTATTTATGGTATTTTTATTTTTGCAGCAGGGAGATTTTATCAAACAGCCGACAGGATATGCTTTATTTGAATTGGATGGACTGAAAAATTTAAGCACCTCTTCCTTAATCACTTTAATAATAAGTGTAATTGTATTAATTATAATTGTTGTTGGATGCATTTTTGTCTATAAAAAGATAAAAAACAAAAAACAATTAGCTTTGGAAGTTCCTAAACCGCCCCAACCAGCTGAAAAATCCCTGGCAGATTTGAACAAAGAATTTAATGTTAATGAAAAAACTCATCAGCCAGAAAAACAGGAAACAAGTTCTTTAGATAACGAGCTTAATAAATTATTTGCAGAAAATTCCATAGAAAAAGAGAAACCAAAAACTGAAGCAAAAACAGAATCTAAAAAAATTATTGAAGAAGAAAAGCCCAAATTTAATGTTAATGAATTAAAACAGATTATTAAATCATTAATGGAAAAAAATTATACCAAGGAAAGCATTATTAAATATTTGAACAGCAAAGGCTATAATTTGATGCAAATAAGGCAGGTTACTGGGTTAATAAATGAAGAAACCCTGGCTAGTTACATTAAAGAGGCATTATCACAGGGTTTTAGCAAACAAGAAATAATTAAATCTTTATTAGAGCATGGCTGGGGCAAAGAAGATATAATAAAGCATATGCAATAGAAACCTTTTTATTTAATTATAATAATGAAATTGAGATGAATTTTAAGAAAATTTGGAAATTTATTTGGCATGATGATTCATTATTATCATGGATTGTTAATGTAATTATTGCTTTTATTTTAGTTAAATTTATTATTTATCCTGGATTAGGCTTAATATTTCAGACTACGCATCCAGTGGTGGCTGTCGTTTCATCAAGCATGGAGCATAATGAAAATTTTGAGGAATGGTGGGAAAATTCAGGATCTTGTTATTCTGATTATGATATCATAAAAGAGGATTTTAAAGATTATAAAATGAAAAATGGATTTAATAAGGGAGACATAATTTTTTTAAAAGGAGCTAAATCGATAAGCAAGGGAGACATAATTGTTTTTAGAGGGAACTCTAATAATCCAATAATACATCGTGTAATCAATATCTATGATAATTATTATCAAACTAAAGGCGATAATTATAGAACAAATTGCCCGTCTTATCCCCAGCTAGGTGAAACTAAAATTGAAAAGAAAAATATAATAGGAGAAGCATTTTTTAGAATACCTTATCTTGGATGGGTTAAAATCGCATTTACAGAAATGATCAATGCTTTCAGATAGATGACGTGGTAAAACCAATTAATTCCAAAATAGCAAGTTATTTAAAAAGAAGTAATTCAAAAACAGAAGTTAAAACAATGGTATTAAAATATAGAGGAGGGGATTAAAATCTTATTTTGTGTTCGCTGTGGGAGCATTCTTGCTCCAAAGAAAGAAGATCCAAAAAAAATAGTATGTACTGGTTGCGGTTATGCTCCAAGACAGCAAAAAACCTTAAAGATTTTGGAAAAAACAGAATCAGCAAAGAAATTAGAAATCATTGATAAAACAATTGAAACTTTGCCAAAAACAGAAGTTAATTGTCCAAAATGCAGCCATAATAAAGCTTACTATTGGTTAGCTCAGACAAGATCAGCAGATGAAGCAGAAACACAATTTTTTAGATGCGCTAAATGCAGCCATCAATGGAGAAATTATTAAATGATAATTACAACAACAGATTATATCCCGGGGAAAAAAGTTAAAGAAATTCTTGGAATCGTTAAAGGAAGCATTGTTAAAGCAAAACACATCGGAAAAGATATAATGGCTGGTTTAATTAATATAATTGGCGGTGAATTGAAAGGTTATACTGAAATGATTAATGAAGCAAGAGATGAAGCAATAAAAAGAATGGAACAAGAAGCCAAAAAGCTTAAGGCAGATGCGATAATTAATGTAAGATTGACAACTAGTGAGGTAACACAAGGTGCAGCAGAAGTTCTTGCATATGGCACTGCAGTCAAACTTAAATGAAAACCTTTAATTATTTTTCTTTTAAACTTAATTAAATGCAGCAATCTTATAAAGAAACTTTTATCAATAAACTAAAAGAGAATTCTAAGGTAGCTATTTCTGGATTTATTGTTGATAAAAAAGAGAATAGCATCATAATAGATGATAATACAGGGACATTGCCTGTTATAATTGAAACTAATTTAAGATTAAATGCATTTGTCAGGGTTTTTGGTTATTATTCAAATGAAGAATTACAGGGTCATTTAATTCAGGATTTAAGCAATGTAAATAAACAACTGTACAATAAAGTTAAATCAATTTTGAACCAAAAGCAATAAATACTTTTTTATTTCATTAAAAAAAATGAAATTAACATTAGCTGATTCAAGATTTTTTAAAGAGCCGATAATGATAATAAGCGAGTTGGTAAACGAGGCTACCTTTAAAATTGACAAGGATAAAATTGAGTTGATTGCAATGGACCCCGCAAATGTTTCTATGGTCATATTCAAGTTATTAAGCACAGCTTTTTCTGAATATGAGGTTAAAGAACCATTAGAAATTTCTTTGAATTTGGATAATTTAAAACAAATTCTTAAGAGAGCCAATCAGAATGATGTTATAACATTAGAATTAGACAATAATAAACTAAAATTAGAGCTTAAATCAGATTCAAGAAGAGTGTTTCATCTAGCTTTATTAAATTTAGAAGAAAAACATCAAAAAGTTCCTGATTTGAAATTTCCATTAAAAATTGAAACAAGCACATTATTATTTGATGAAGCTATTGAAGATACAGGGATAGTATCAGACTCAGTTACATTTTCTGTTGATGAGGAGAAATTCTCAATCGAAGCTTTGGGAAATTTAACAACTGCTAAAATCGATTTAATGAGAGATGAGAGAACTTTAATTGATAGCAAAGAAAATGTTAAATCTAAATATTCTGTTGAATATTTGAAGAAGATAATTAAAGGAAGCAAATTAACAGATAAGGTTGTTTTGCAGTTTAACAAGGATTATCCTTTAAAGGCAAGCTATAAAGTTACAGATAAATTATTACTAGAATTTATTTTAGCTCCAAGAGTTGCGAACGATTAATCATTTATGTCTAATAGAAATTTAATATTTTAATTGTTTATAGTAATCATAATTGTATACTTTAAGCAATCGAAATATTTATTTTAGAAATCTTTAATTTAAAAAAAGCAAAACTTTATATATTAATTCTTATTTTATATCTTCTAGTTAATCAAAATTGATTACTTAATTAATTCAAAATGAGAAAATGTTAATAAGAACATACAACATAAGAAATTTAAAAAGATATAAAAATAAAGAATCATATTCAAATTATTTCAATCGTGAAATAAAAAAAGGAAATTTAATTAGAATAAAAAAAGGAATTTATTCTACCCCAGATACCCCCGCATATGAAATAGCCTCTAATATCATATTCCCTTCTTATATTTCATTATTCACAGGATTAAATTATTATCAAATTACAGAACAAATTCCGAATACAATTCAGGTGATATGCACTAAACAAATTAGAGAAATAAAATTTTCTAATTATACTATAAAATTTATAAAAGTTAAACCACTATGGATTTTTGGCATAAAAAGAGAAGATAATATATTTATAGCAACTCAAGAAAAGCTTATATTAGACGCATTAAAATTTCAAAGAGAGATGGGGAATTTTGATGAAATTATAGAACTTATAAAACAAGCCAAAATTGATATAGATATTATAATTTCTTATTTAAATAAATCTCAAGAAATTTCTTTAATTAAGAGAACCGGATATTTATTAGAAAGATATAAAGGAATTGATATTTATCCAAGTTTTACCAAAATTTTAAAGAAAAATAAAAATTACATAAAAATAAATTTGTCTAATAAAAAAAAGATATTAAACAAAAAATGGAGAGTTTTTGTTGAATGATAAATAAAAAAGAACTTTACTCATATGCAAGATTAAGAAAGTTAAATCTAGGACAAGCAGAAATAGATTATTTGATAACGATTATCTTATTTTTATTATCAAAATATAATAATCTAGTATTTAAAGGAGGAACAGCATTGTCTAAAGCATATAATTTAGATAGATTTAGCAACGATTTGGATTTTAACATAATAAATAAATTTAATTTAAATGATAATTTATTAAGTCTTGCAGAAGAAATAAAACAATTTGGCATTAATGTTGAAATAAAGCAAATTAAGGGGATAAGTGATTCATTAAGATCTATTTTAAGAATAGAAGGTCCATTATACCTAGGAACTATAAATTCAAAATGCAACGTTATACTGGATTTTAGTTTTAGAGAAAAATTAATGTTTCCTGCACAATTAAAAAAGATTAATCACCAACTTAATGAAATTCCAATATTTGACATTAATGTTATGGATATTAGAGAGATTTTTGCAGAGAAAATAAGGGCCATCTTAACAAGAAATAAAGCACGTGACCTGTATGATGCATACTATCTGCTAAAACAAAATATAAATATAAATTTGCAAACAATTAATGAAAAACTAAATTATTATCATGAAGGTTTTTCTTTTGAAAAATTTAAGGAAGCAGTTAATAAAAAAGAAAACATTTGGAACAATGAGCTTAAACTTTTACTAAAAAATGTTCCCGATTTTAATATGGTAAAAAAAGAATTATCAGAATTTATTAAACATTTGAATTAAAAGCAAAATTTTATATATTAACTTTTACCCTGAATTCTATGCATAAAAGAGGCCAAGTTACTATATTTTTTATATTGGGATTATTAATCTTGATTGTATTGGCGATTGTATTTTACTTATACGGAGAAAAGCTTAAATTTCAAACTAAAGAAGAGGTAAAATTTGATTTTGCTAATG
>CAYITI010000002.1:12992-24284 GCA_964366235.1 Candidatus Woesearchaeota archaeon | reverse complement strand
AAAGAAGACTTTCTGATATTATTGCAGAATTTGATATGCTTGGAATTATTAATGCTAAAGTAATATCTAAAGGGAGATATGGCAGGACACGTGAAATTACAGTTGCAATTCATTCTTCCACTTTTCCAAAGATAGAGGAGATATTACAAGAATCATTAGGATTATGAAAACCTTAATTAAAGAATTTTTAAACAGAGGATATCTATTAAATCCAGAATTAATTAATATTTTGAAGAAAGAAGATTATAAAGATTTTTTGTCTATGTTAGAAATTCAAAAATCTAAGCCTTTCATGTTAAATGAAGATATTAAAAAAGCATTAGAAAATAAAAAAGAGTTTATTAATTTAAATTGGCAAGATTTTGATAAAGCCCGGGTTTTATATGAAAAAGGAAAAGAAAAAAATATTTATAAAACGTTTTTAAATATCTTAAATCAGGATTTTAAAGATATAAAATTAGATAAAGAAAATAAAGAAGAAAACAATAATTTAAATTTAGATGAAACACCAGATTATGAAATACAACCTTCTTTAATTATATTAAAAAATTATATTGAAACAGATAAAGAAAGGAAAGTTGAAACATTTACCAATTATTTTAAACAAAGATATAATACACTAAAAAATATTTTAATAAACAGGCAGGAATTACAAAATACTATTTCTATAAATAAATTACAAAATAAATCAGAACATGAGAAAATTGCTTTAATCGGTTTAGTAAATGATAAAAATATCACAAAAAAGGGAAATCTATTAATAACATTAGAAGACCCGACCGGATCTATCAAAGTTGTTGTTAATAAAAATAGAACTAAATTATTTAACGAATCTAATGACATATTATTGGACGAGGTAATCGGCGTTAGCGGCTTAAATGGGGATAAAATCATGTTTGCAGATAATATTTATTTTCCAGATATACCAAGCAACAATCCATTAAAAAAAGGAAATGAAGATATTTATGCTGTTTTTACATCAGACTTACAAGTTGGAAATAAACTATTTTATGAAAAAAGCTTTCTAAAATTTATTGATTGGCTTAATTTAAAGTATGGAGATGAAAAACAAAAAAAGATTGCAAGAAAAGTTAAATATGTATTTATGCCGGGCGATCTTGTTGAGGGTGTTGGTGTTTACCCGGGTCAAGAAGAAGATTTAGTTATACAGGATATTTATGATCAATACGAGAAACTAGCGGAATATTTAACTAAAATAAGAAAAGATATTAAAATAATTCTTACACCTGGAAATCATGATGCTGTACAAATAGCAGAGCCACAGCCAATTATTGATGAAAAATGGGCACCTTCTTTGCACAACTCTCCTAATATTTATCATACTACAAATCCAAGTTTAGTAAATATTGCTTCTACTGAAAATTTTCCGGGATTTAATATATTAATTTATCATGGCTTTAGTTTTCCTTATATAGCAGAGAATGTCGAGTCTATAAGAAAAGCAGGCAGAATCGAAAGGCCAGATTTAATAATGAAATTTCAGCTGCAAAAAAGACATCTTGCACCCAGTCATGGATCTACACTATACCTTCCCAATTCAAAAGAAGATCCCTTAATTATCGACAAAATTCCAGATTTTTTTATTAGCGGGCATTTGCATAAAACAATGATATCAAATTATAAGGGGATAACCATTGCAAATTGCAGTGCTTGGGTTGGTCAAACAGAAGATCAACAAAGAAGAGGGATTATTCCAGATCCATGCAAGGCAATTTTAGTTAATTTAAAAACACGAGACATGAAAATATTAAATTTTAAGGAAAATGAATGAAAAAATAAAAGAGTATTACTCTGAAATTGAGGATAAAATTAGATTAGCATATGAAATAGCTGAAAAAGCCCGTTCTCTTAAATATGATCCTATTGATCATGTTGAAATTCCGCTAGCTAGAAATATGGCAGAGAGGGTAGAGGGTTTAATCAGCACAATAGCACCCCAAATTAAAGGCTCTGGTGTTGTAAAAAGAATAGAAGAGCTTGAAACTCAATATGGCAAATTAGATTGGAGGGTTGCCATGATTGTAAGTTTGGAAGTTTCTCATGAAAAATTCTGCAAGTTTAAAGATAAAAAAGAGGCAATGGAAGTTGGGATTAGAGTTGGTTTAGCTTATCTCTCTAATGGTGTTGTCTCAAGCCCCTTAGAAGGTTTTACTGAATTAAAAATAAAAAAAAGAAGAGATGGCAAAGAATATTTTTGTTTAATGTTTTCCGGGCCAATTAGAAGTGCGGGCACAACAATTACTTGTGGAAGTATTTTTGTAGCAGATTATATTAGAAAAAAAATGGGTTATGAGCAATATGATCCCGTGGAGCAAGAAGTTAAAAGAATCGTTATAGAGGTCTATGATTATCATGAAAAAGTTACAAATATACAATATCTGCCTACTGAAGAAGAGATAGAATATATGATTAGTAATCTGCCTTTGCAGATAAATGGAGACCCAAGTGAAAAATTTGATGTTAGTAATTATAAAGATTTAGAAAGAATTGAAACAAATAAATTAAGAAATGGTGTTTGTTTAGTTACTGGAGAAGCTTTATGCCAGAAAGCTCCTAAATTTTGGGGTAAAATCAGCAAATGGTATAAAGAATTTGATATGGAGCAATGGAAATTTTTAGAAGATTTTGTCGCACTGCAAAAAAAAAATAAAGCTAGAATAAAAAAAGAAGTTAAAACAGAAGAAAAGCTTAAACCAGATTTTACTTATATAAAAGATTTAGTCGCTGGCAGGCCTGTTTTAACACACCCATTAAGAATTGGTGGATTTAGATTAAGATATGGAAGAACTAGGACTTCCGGATATAGTTCAATGAGCATGCATCCTGCAACAATGCAATTATTAAACAATTATATCGGAACAGGAACACAACTTAGATACGAACGCCCGGGCAAATCAAGTGCGATGGCACCTTGTGATACAATTGAAGGACCTATTGTTAAATTAAAAAATCAGAATGTTGTTTTTATTGAAACTGAAGAACAGGCAAAATCATTAAAAGATGATGTTGAAGAAATATTATTTTTAGGGGATTTCTTAATTAATTATGGCGAGTTCTATAATAGAAATCATTTTTTAGTTCCTGCAGGTTATAATGAGGAATGGTGGATTAGAGAATTTGAAAAAAATGTAATTGAGGAATATGGAAGATTTGATTTAGATAAATTAAGCAATGACCTTGGTGTTGATATTGGGTTTTTAGAGCAATTATTGCAAAAGCCAATTACAAAAGTAAATTTTGACATTGCAAAAGAGATATCTTTATTATACAATGTTCCTTTACATCCCCGATGGACCTATCACTGGAATGATATAACAAAGGATCAATTTTTGAGTTTATTATCTTTGTTTGAAAAAGGAAAAGTTATAGAGAATAAAATTATATTACCTTTAATTTATAAAATAGATTCCGATTTAAAAGATTTAGATCCCAAAAGAATATTGGAATTGCTTGGAATTCCTCATGAAGTAATCGTCAATGAAAATGTTGTAATAAAAGACGATGAAGCTAAAGCCCTATTATTTACTTTAAATTATCTTGATTTAAAATTAGAAGGAGATAATGTTTTAGATATTTTAAATAAAAACTGCAAAGTTATAATTAGAGATAAATCTGGAACTTATATTGGTGCTAGAATGGGCAGACCAGAAAAAGCAAAGATGCGCAAATTAACTGGCAGTCCTCATGTTCTATTTCCTGTTGGGAGAGAAGGTGGAAAAATGCGAAGCCTGCAATCATGCTTAGAAAAAGGAAAAATCGTTGCACAATTTCCATTATTTTACTGTAACAAATGCAATATTGATACAATATCCCAAAAATGTGAAACCTGTGATAATCTCACCGAAAAAAAATACTATTGTAGAGCTTGTGATGATATTATTAATAATGATAATTGTGAGAAAGGTGAGAAAGAGAAACATGGAAAATCAGAATCATTTATAACAAAAAGTCTTTCTATAAACCATTATTTTGAAAAAGCATTAACCAAGCTTAATTTAAAATATTATCCTGATTTAATTAAAGGGGTGCGTGGAACGAGCAATAAAGATCATACCCCTGAAAATTTAGCTAAAGGATTATTAAGAGCAATACATGAAATTTATGTAAATAAAGATGGAACTATAAGATATGATATGACTGAAATGCCGATAACAGCTTTTAAGGCAAAAGAAATTGGAACTTCAATATCGAAACTAAAAGAACTTGGTTATGAATATGATATTTATGGCATGCCTATCCTTAATGATGAACAATTAATTGAAATTTTTCCTTCTGATGTTATCCTGCCATCATGCAAAGAATCACCTGATGAAGGTGCTGATTTAATTTTATTAAGAACAGCTAATTTTATAGATGATTTATTAGAGCGTTTTTATAATCTGCCGAGATTTTATAATGTTAATTCAAAAGAAGATTTAATTGGCCATATTATTTTGGGATTAGCTCCTCACACCTCTGCTGCTATTGCAGGTAGAATTATTGGATTTAGTAAAACCCAGTGCTGCTTTGCTCACCCAATGTGGTATGCAGCCCAACGAAGAGACTGTGAAGGCGATGAAACTTGCATAATGTTAGTTTTAGATTGTTTAATCAATTTTTCAAGAAAATACTTACCAGCACACAGGGGAGCAACGCAAGATGCACCATTAGTAATAACTTCTACTTTAATTCCGAGTGAAGTTGATGATATGGTATTCGACTTAGATGTTTGTTCTAGATATCCATTAGAACTTTATGAAGCAGCTTTACAATATAAATGGCCAATCGAAATAAAAATTGAACAACTTAGAGATCATTTGGGCAAGGATAGAGAGTATTATGGTTTTAAATTTACACATGATATAAGCGACTTTAATACAGGAATAAGGTGCTCTGCATATAAATACCTGCCAACAATGCAGGAAAAAGTTATGGGGCAAATTGAAATAGCTGAAAAAATAAGAGCAGTAGATGAAGTTGATGTAGCCAGGTTAATTATCGAGAGACATTTTATCAGGGATATTAGGGGTAATCTAAGAAGATTCAGCAATCAACAATTCAGATGCATAGATTGCAATGAAAAATATCGCAGACCTCCTTTAATAGGACAATGCACAAAATGTGAGGGCAAAATTGTGTTTACAGTTGCTGAAGGATTTATTGTTAAATATCTACAACCTGCTTTGGATTTAGCTGAGAAATTTAATCTGCCTTCTTATCTAAGGCAAAGTTTAGATATAACTAGATTAAGGATAGAAAGCATGTTCGGCAAGGATGAAGAGAAACAAGAAGGATTAAAAAAATGGTTTTAAAATTTGAAGTTTCTCATCCAATAAAAAGAAGATGCATATTATGCAATGAAATTAAATTAATTCCCGTTAATATCAAGCCAGCATGCAAAGAATGTTTAATAAAAAGAAAAAATAAAATAATTTATTATGAAAAAATTATTTTAATAATTTTGTTAATCTTAATAATTATTTTGATTATTTATCTATAAAATAGGGCCCTGGTGCAACCCTAAATTTTAAGTAGAGGCACATTCCTCTTATGATGCAAAAGGAGATGATACCTCTATGGTAAATATAGAATATTATGACTCCTTAAAATTTATTGATGATGTGCTTGAGCTTGCTAAAAGCATTCCAAGATACTTTTCCAGGTTTAGCAACAAGATTTATTGCAATCATCAGAAGTTTGCAATTATTATCCTGATGCAGAAACTTAAAACAATCCTGTCAACCAAGACAAGATTAAGCCCTAGACATGATACTATTGATTTCAAGGGATTGCTTAAGGATCTTAAATTGGATTATGTCGTAGCAGATAAAGGATATAATTCAAAAAAGAATAGAAGGTATGTGATTAACAAACTTAAAGCAATTCCTGTAATTCCAGTAAGAACACATACAAACTTCTATGGTTACATAAAAAAGAGCAGAAAGATAGATGGAAGTAACTATCATCAAAGAAGCAAAGTAGAGAGTGTGTTTAGTTCAATCAAGAGAAAATATGGAAGTGTTCTCAGAGGAAAATCATTTAATACACAACACGTTGAAGCAATAAGCAAGGCAATTGCGCATAATGTTGACAGAATGCAAAATTATAGTTATTGCTTATTCAAGGATTGCACCAGAGCCTTAAAAAAAAGATAGATTTAAATAATTTATTTATTAATGATTTTCAAAATGCAAAATAAAAATTCAAAAATTAACAGGAGAAAATTTATAGAAGGATCTGGTTTAGCTTTAGGTTCTTATTTGTTATTTAATAATTTCTTTGGCTGTGAGGAAGAAAAACAGATTGTAACTGTTCTTGAGCCTGTTAATACCACGACAGATTATGGAAATTATGAGGCGTTTAATGGCCTGACAGATTCACAAGGCATTGTAAATGTATTCAATCAAGATGGAGAAACCATCTCTATTAAAGTAACCAATAATAAAGGAACTCCTTTATTTAATATGAAAGTTGATTATTACAAAGCAGATGTTCTTAATGAAGATACTTTTATTACAACTACGGATTCAACCCATACTTACTTGCCAGATCTTGAACATTTTGTTAAAGCTACCCCAAAATTAAGCGAGAATAAAGGATTAATAGAAATTGTTTTATCCGAAATAAAAAATAATGTATATACAAAATTAGCAAGAAAAATTAAAGAAACTGATGCTTTTAATTATTACAAAAAAGATTATTTAATATCTATCCCGGGAGTTAAATATGTTGGGGAGTACAGCTTTAAGGATGTTCAAGATATTAATGCTGTTTTAAATGTAACTTCAAAAATACTCTTCCTAGTATTTCCAACACATGTTACAAAAGTTGCTGTTGCCACGACAGAAACTACTGGAAAAGTACTTAATTTTATTGACGAATTAATCAGTATTATTAATTCAAATACAAATATAGGGCTTGATAAATATGAAAAATTAGAATTCTATACTTTACTTGATGGTCCTCTCTTTACATTACCCATTGTTGGTTTAAATATTAAAAATTATATAGACACAAGCCAAGGTAATAAATGGAAGTATAAAATTCCAGGCAAAACAGAATTATTGGAAGTAAAAATTGAAGGTTATAAAAATATAGATGGTAAAAATATCACTAAAATTATACAGTCAGATGGCTTAATTGCTTATCAAGATTATGATGGAGAATTTTTAAAGACATATGGATTTGAGCTTCCTAATGGGACGTTTATCAAGCTTACAAATCCTATCATTAGTGGTGGAGATAAATTAATACTAAACAAATCTTACTCTACTACAACGGGTTATAGTAATATATCAAATTATACAGAAACACATAAATATATTTATGAAGGTTTACCTCTTTTAAAGCGTGTGAAAGATGAATTATCCTTAAGATGCTGGCAATTAAAAAATGAGGCTACAAGCTCTAATGGGGGTTATGCTAGCCAAAAAGCATGGTTAGCTAAAAATATCGGGCAGATGAAAATTAGGACGGCTAATAATTTAGATATAAGATTAGTTGAAGCTTATATTGCGGGTAAACTTTATAGTGGATTTAGAAATGATTTTGGAAAGGAATCTGTTTTACCAGAATATAATTTAGAGAATTTATTAATCGGGGTTGCTTATTTAAACATAAAGAATTATTTAAAGTAAGAAGAACAAAATAACAGGCAATATCAAGCAACCCATTAAATGGTTTTTTCCAATACCCCCATAAACAGGGATTAATCCAACCGATGTCGAGATTATTAAAACAAATAAACCAAGCCCGCCGGTTAAAATTGTTACTAAAACAACAATTAAGACCATAACACTTAAACATAATTTACCATAATTAACTTTGCTCATAAATTTAGAAAATATCTTTGCAAATTTTAATGTCAGGTATACTGCAATTCCAGCAGAAATTAAAGAAACTCCTAAAAATAAAATTAGATGATTTAAGGTAAAATTTTCTAATATTTTTGAGATAACAACAACACTTCCATTGCGAGCTTTATCTATACTATATAATGCTAAAAAACTTACTATCATCACAAATGTATTTATGCTTCCTGTAATAACTAGAAACTTTTCTGGCTTAATATCTTTTTGCCCTGAAGTAGCAACTATAGCTGCTTGACTTGCCCCTAATCCAGGCAATAAACCAATTATAAAGCTAGCAAAAAATCCAGAACTCATTGAAGTTGAAATTTCTTTTTTATTCAGATTAACCTGAGTCAATTCTTGTTTTGGAATTTTAGTTTTTGTAAATATGCTGTTTAATAAAATGCTTGTCCCAAATAAACCAGATAATAAAGGAAATAAAGGCTGAGACAATTGTAAATTTAATGTTATTATTCCCAGTATCCCCGCAATTAAAAAACTGATTAAAGCCAGACTTCTTGATTTTTTCTCGCGATATATTAATAAAATTGAGAAAAATATTAAAATATAAGGAATAAAATCTTGAATTATTGGATAAATATATTTAATCAAAGGCAAAGCAATAGGCGCAAAAGCAACCATTATTATTACTGCAAATAAAGAACCGATTGTATTTAATAAAACCGCTGCATATCGTCTCCCCTCTACTAGTAATTTATGCCCAGGAAGAACGCTTAATTCCATCCCTGAATCTGGTGCTCCTAAAAAAATACTCGGCAATGCATCTAAAAACGTATGTGTAACAGACATTGAAATAATTATTATTGCTAAAGTTATTATAGAAACATACTGCGACAGAAAAGGAGTAGATGATAGAATAAGAACGCTTACTAAATTAATATGGACACCGGGAGTTAGTCCTGTAATTATTCCAAATAAACATCCAATTAAAATTGCTATTAATATTTCAATTAACATAAAAATCTTTTTACAAATATGTTTAAGAATTTATTCAATTAATTTTATGGGTGCATTATCAAATCTTCTAGATACAACATTCCAATCAATTGCTTTAAAGAATGCTTCAATGTAATCAGCACGTTTAATCCCATAATCGGTTATATAAGCATGTTCAAATACATCTAAAACTAATAAAGGGGTGCATAAAGCTAAATGTCCAACATCATGCTCATTAATCCAGGCATTAAAAATTCTTTTTTCTTGAGGATCATAATAAGCAATTACCCACCCTATGCCCCTCATTGTTCCAGAATCTTTGAAAACTTTTTCCCAAGAATCATAAGATCCAAATTGGGAAGTTAATAATTTAAAGAATTCTGAATTTTTATTTAATGTTAAATTATTTTTAGACATATTTCCAAAATAAAGTTCATGAAGCCTCATCCCATTAAATTCCCAGCCGAATCTTCTTTTTATTTCAGCAAATTCAGGAGTATTTGTTTTACCCTCTTTCACCATATTCATCATCAATTCTATTAATTTATTTGTATTTGTTACATATCCCTGATACAATGTAAAATGATTTTTTAATAAAATATCACTAAAACCTTTAGTTCCAATTAAATTATCAAAATTTTTTGCTCGATATACCATTTTAACCCAATAAAATTATAAATCTAAGTTATATTAAAGTTTTGGTTATAAAATAATTACTTTTTTAGCTATTAATTCTAATTTATCCTGATATTCTGTAATTTGACCTTCAATCTCAACAATATCTCCTTTCTTTAATTCAATTTTATCTTCTTTAAAAATTATGATATCAATATTTCCTGTATTATCTTTAACATTTAAAATATACAATCCGGGAGTTTCTGTTGTTCTTGTAATCTCGCCTTTAATTTTTACCTGCTTGTCAATCAAAGTTTTATTTATTGATGCTATATCTGAATCAGAAATATCTATTTTATCTAGAATTATCAATAAAATTAAAATTCCAACTAAAGAAGTTATTAATGAAATTTTAAGTAAAGTTTTTTCATGCATAAAACGTTAAATTTATTAACATTTAAATAACTTTTTTATTATGAATTTAGATAAGAAAGTTGAGTTGATAAAAAGAAATACGGAAGAAGTTATTGGTGAAGATAAACTTAAAGAAATTTTAAAATTAAAAAAACCAGTTAGTTATTGTGGCTATGAACCTTCTGGAGGATTTAAGGGCATTCATTTAGGCCATTTAGTTACAATTACAAAATTAATAGATTTGCAGAAAGCAGGATTTCATGTTAAAGTTTTGCTTGCAGACTGGCATGCTTGGCTTAATCGTAAAGGAACATGGGAAGAATTAAAAAAACAAGCTAAACTTTGGGAAAATGGTTTTAAAGCAGCGGGATTAAAAGCAGAATTCATTTTAGGAAGTAAATTTCAGAGAAATATGGATTATATTGATGATGTTTTAACTCTTTCATTAAATACAACAATGAATAGAGCTTTAAGAAGTATGCAGGAAGTTGCAAGAGATTTTGAGAATGCTAAAGTTTCTCAAGTTATTTATCCTTTAATGCAGATAGTTGATATAAAATATTTAAAAATTGATTTAGTTCAAGCCGGTATAGAGCAGAGAAAAATTCATGGCCTGGGAATAGAATTATTTAACTTAATTAACTATAAAACTCCTGCATTTGTTCATACCCCATTAATTTCAAGTTTAAAAGGTCCAGGAAAAATGAGTTCTTCTGCTCCAGAAAGCATGATATCTATAAATGATGATGAAAATAACATAAATAAAAAAATAAATGAAGCATATTGTCCCGAAGGAGTACTTGAAGATAACCCCATCTTACAAATAATGAAGTTAATTATCTTTCCAAGAAATGAAAATGTCATTGTAAAAAGATCTAGTAAATTTGGAGGCAATCTAGAATTTGAGAATTACCAAGATTTAGAAAGAATGTTTCTAATGAGGAAGCTACATCCTTTGGATTTAAAGAATTCTTGTGCAGAATACTTAATTGAAATATTAAACCCAATAAGGAAGAAATTTAAAAAATAAATTTATAAAATTACCTATTTTCATTAAATTATGAAACTGGTTAAAATTTCATATTCAGAAGGAACTGATGTTAATATAGGTTGTGAAAAAGCGCCAGATGAAATAATAAAGCAATTAAATGAATGCTGGACGAATGAAAACTTTCAAGATAAAAAATATGATGTTGTTGATTCTAATTTAGAAGAATTAGAAGAAGGAGATATATTTATTGGAGGGGATCATACAATAAGCTATCATATCTTTAAGAAATTTTTTTCTCAGTCTAAAAATCCAGGAATAATTTCTTTATCAAAAGATTTTGAGCTTGGCAATTATAATGATTTAATCAAAATAAAAGATTATGCTGCGAAAATCTGCCCTGATTTTGCGCTTATAGGGCCCGAGGATCCGCTAAGCAACGGAGTTGTTGATTTACTGGCAGGATTA
>CAYITI010000002.1:8141-12982 GCA_964366235.1 Candidatus Woesearchaeota archaeon | reverse complement strand
TATCCCAATGCAAACAGAGTGGCTATATTTTTTAATAAAAGAGAAAATTGTTAAGTCAGAAAATGTAATCCTAATTGGGATAAGGAATGCTGATGTTAAAGAATTAGAATTTATTAAAAAATATAAAATAAAAATCTTTACTTCTAAACAACTTTTTAATAATTTGGAGAATTCTTGTGATACTATAATGGAATATGCTAAAGATTTTTCAGATTTATATATTTCTATTGACATTGATTGCTTAGATCCTGCATTTGCTCCTGGAACGGGTTACTTAGAACCCGGAGGATTGTCAACAAGAGAATTAATTTATTTAATACAAAGGATTAAGCTACTTAAAAATATTAGAAAATATGATTTGGTTGAAGTTAATCCAGAAAAAGATTTTAATTTAATAACTTGTAAAACAGCTGCAAGAATTATTAAAGAGATAATATAAAAATATTTATATATTACTGCTTTAAATTAATCTTATGGGATTTTTCGACAGATTAAAAAATTCATGGAATATTTTTAAGCTTAGCTTTAGTTTGTTAAGTAAAGATAAAAGTTTAATTGCAATTCCTGTTTTAATGTTATTGAGTTTTTTTATCTTTATTTTGTTATTTATTCCATTGTCAATTATTTCTGGAGATTTAATCAATTCAAATTATTTTTATATAATTGTTATTATCACAATGATCTTGTTTTATTTATGGACAACATTTTTAGCAGCAGCACAATCTTGGATGGTTTATGAAGTTTTGCAGGGAAAAGATACAACTGTCAAGTCTGGATTGAAAAGAGCGATAAATAACTTGTTAGATATAATTGCATTTGTTTCTGTAATGATTGTTATCAGGATATTTTCTTCTTGGTTAAGAAATAAAGGCAGAATTGGAGGATATGCAGGAGGTTTTATTGATTATATTTCAGGGATAGCTGGAAAACTGGTTTTGCCTGCAATGATTGTTACAGAAAGAAACTTTAAAGAGGCAGTGGAACAATTAAAGCACAGTATTAAGGTAATTCCAGAAATCGCAACTTATGAAATTGGGATAAGACCTTTGACAACTTTAACAATATTTATTGGGTTATTTTTATCATTCCTTTTTGGAATTAGTTTTGGACTTTTTATTGGAATTATCTTCTTTTTTATAATAATTTTATTCATAACATTGTTATCCGTTTATATTAATAATACATATTATACAATTCTTTATCTAACCTTAATCGAGAAAAAGAAAATTAAAGGATTAAATTTGTTTAAAACATAAAATGAGATTATTTCTTGCCATTTTTTTGCCGAAAGAAATTCTTGATTATTTATATGACATTCAAAATAAATTTAAGAAAGATTTGCCGGCCAAAATCAATTGGGTTTCTAAGAAAAATTTGCATTTTAGTTTGAAATTTCTTGGCTCTGTTGATGAAAAAAATATTAAATCAATAAAAGAAAAATTAAATAAAATTCAATTTTGGTCATTTAAAATAAGCTTAGATAAAATTGGAGTTTTTCCAGATGAAAATTTTATCAGAGTAATCTGGATTGGATTAAAATCCAAAGAATTAAATGATTTGCAAAAATTAATTGATTATGAATTATTAGATATATTCTCCAAAGAACAGGAATTTATTGCTCATCTTACTTTAGGAAGAGTAAAAAATATACAAGATAAAGAAAAATTCAAAAAAAATCTCCAAATTGAGATTGAAGAAAAAGAATTTGAAATTAATGAATTCTGCTTAGTTAAAAGCGAATTGCATAAAGAAGGACCAAAATACGAGATTTTAGAAAGATTTAAATTTTATTAAATTAAAATTTTATTAAATTAAAATTTTATTATGACTTTATCTAATTTTATAAATTATAGATTAGGACTTATAATTATTTCCATTTTAATCGGTATTTCATTATTTATTGGATTTAATAGACCAAAAGATTTAGGTATTGCAATAATTTTTGTTTCTATGATCTATTTATTCGACGAAATAAAGAGAATTTTATATTTATCTAAATCAAAGGAAGAATATAAATTTAAGTCAAATGAAGAGCGATTTATAGCCTCTTATTTTAACAAAAAGGGGATTAAATACTATTACGAAAAACCATTAGAAATAGATGGTAACCTATTACACCCCGACTTTTATTTGCCAGAATATGATATCTATGTTGAATATTGGGGTCAGTATAATGACCCGTTTTATTACAAAACCCAATATTTGCCTAAAAAGAAACTTTATAAGCAAGAAAAAATTCAATTGATTGATATATACAGCGATAATATCAAAGATAAATTTGGGAAATTTTCAATGAATTTATTAGATAAAAAATTTACATATAGACTCCTGCCTAAACTAAGGATAGGAAAATAAATCTTTTTATTTTAAACCCAAACAGCTAAAATTCCACCAATAATTAATAAAACAACTAAATCATGGAAAATATATAATAAATAAAGACTAAATGGTTTATTATCCCAAAGAACCATTCCTAGCTTCGAAGTTACAAAAAATCCAAGCCAAACTAAAAATCCTAACCAAGCACCTTGTCCAAATGTACTTGCTCCTAAATAACTGATAAGTAAAGCTAAAATAAAACTCATAACTAAAATCATAATAAAGCCCCAGAATATGACATTCCAACACATTTCTTTTTCATTTCCTTCATTTGTTTATCTGTAATCTTGCTTAACTTCATCCATGTTTTTCCAAATAAAGCACCATACCATAAACTTCCAATAATCATAGAAATAATTCCAGAAACTAAAACAGCTAAGTAATTTACTATAAAATTATATAATTTACAACTTTAAATTTATTCTTTATATTCAGAATTAATAACCTCTCTAATAACTTTACTTTTCTTTTCACCGATCTTATCAATTTTCATTAATATTTCTTGTTTAGCGTTTATTATATTTTTTATAGATTTAAACTTACAGAGTAAAGCTTTAGCTAAACTATTTCCAATTCCCGGCAAACCTTCAATAATATATTCCTGCTGTTCTTTCAAGGTTAATGGCTTTCTTTTGCTGACTAAGCTGATATTTTTTCTTGGCTTTTCCAATCTTTTTGAAATTAAAGATAAATAAGCAGCAGTATCTCTATAATTTTTAGTATAAATTATTGGAATTTGATAGTCTATTGCAATGCTTGATAACATTCCTCTGATTGAATTAGGATGAAAATCTCTTATCGCATAAATGTTTTCTTCACCCTCAAGAATTAACAACTGCAATGGGAAGTTTTCTTTTAAAGCTATCAGTTGTGTTAGTATTCTTTTATCTATAATTGAATTTAAAAAATCGTTTAAAGTCTTACGTTCTATTCCCAAGTCCTTAACATTATCATTAACATCTTTAATCTGCATTACAAAATCAGCATAAACTAGACTTTTAATCTCAACATCTATATCATGTTTATACAGTTCTTTAACAATATTTTTATCTTCTCTGTAATCAACAATTATTTTTGCCATAAACTAATAAAATTCTAATTATATAAATACCTATTCAAAATAAAAAATAAAGAAAAAGTAGTTCTAATACTAATATTTAATCATTAATTAGTATTTCTTATGTTTTGAATAACAGTCTCTGCAATAAACTGGTTTTCCTTCTTTTGGTTGGAAAGGAACTTCACATTCTTGGTTACAGTCAGCACAAGTTGCCTTATGCATCTCTCTTGGACCGCCAAAGCTTCTCCTTCCTCCGTCATTAAAACCCATTTTACGTATTCTCCTTAATTTAGTTATACTAACATTACCAGAAGTAATCTAGTATACTAATATCTATCAATTAGGCATTATTTAAAAACTTATGCATTCTCTTCTTTTAAGAATTCTCCAATGTTTTTATCCTTTAAATGATACAAAACTTTTTTCATTTTTTTCTCTTTTTGATATCCACTCCAGAAATATGCTTCATCTCTTGTATTCTTTGTTATTAAAAAAATGATTTTACCTGATTGCAATCTTGCTACTCTTCCCATTCTTTGGATTTTTCTTATCTCAGAAGGAACAGCTTCATAAAAAATCACTTCATTAGCCCCTTTAACATCTAGCCCCTCTTCCATGATCGACGTTCCTATTAAAACATTATCATCACTTTCTTCAAATTCTTTAACGATGTTTATTTGCTGTTTTTGTGTTAAACCTTCTTTTTGCCCTATTAATTTAACAACTTTAACATTATTTGATTTAAGCAAATTTAGGATACTCTCAACCGTATCGCGGTAATTCGCAAATATCATTATTTTTATTTTTGGATTTAATTTTATCTCTTCAAAAATTATTTCTTTTAACTTATTAAATTTAGGATGCTCTTTTCCTTCTTTGATCAGATTATTGCAAATATTGATCGCTTCCTGAATTTCTTTATTATTCAAAATATTTTTAGCAGCTTTGCTTTCATCATTTTTAAGCTTTTCAAGGAAATTATTCAATATTTTTAATCCTTGTATTTCTATTAATTCAAGCATATAATCTAATTTTAATAATTGTGCAGTAAGGGAGATTCCATAAAAAGCAGATTTATCACCTTTGTTTAAATTAATTCTTAAGGACTGCTGTATCTGCAATAAATCTTTTTTTCCAATGAGATGAGTTGGTTTGTTAAATCCAATTCTTATTAATTCTTTAGCTTTATTTAAATAAATATTTTTCATTTTAGAATGTAAATCTTTTATTTCTTCCGGCAGATTAACCTCAATCCATTCTATATTCCTTTTTTGAACATATTTTTTAACATCTTCATCACCTTCATCTCTAATCTCGACTGCATCCAAACTTAAATTTTTCATTATTTCCTTTATTCTATCTAAAGTTCCGCCAGGAGATGCTGTTAAAGCAAGTATTCTGG
>CAYITI010000002.1:0-8131 GCA_964366235.1 Candidatus Woesearchaeota archaeon | reverse complement strand
CGATCTCTGGCATTTATCGCATTTTCAAAATAATTTTGAGTAACTTTTGTGTTTGCAAAATTTTGCCTTGACCTGTGAGCTTCATCAATACACAGCATTGAAACGTTTTCTAACGAGATTCTAGAATTTAACAAATCACTTTGAATTGTTTGTGGTGTAGCAACAATAACTTTAGCTTCTTTCCATAAATCTGCTCTTTTATTCGCACTTATGATTCCTGTTAATAATAAAATTTCTTTTATGTCTGTAAATTGTTTAAATGTATTAACATGCTGTTGGCACAAAGGTTTTGTTGGAGAAATTAAAAGAATTTTAGACTCTGGGAATTTATTTAACATTTCTAATCCAAGCAATAAGGCAATAGCTGTTTTTCCAGTTCCTGTTGGCAAAACAACTAAAGTGTTGTTCTTTTTGCATGTTTCTAATATATTTAACTGGTATTCTCTTGGTGTAAAATCTACTAAATTAAACATAAGACTCTTATAAAAATTAAATTTAAATACTTAATCAATCTTTGTATATTTATGAATTTTTCGATATTCAAAATAAAAAATAAAAAAAACGAATCATTAGAAGATATAATAATAAGATTTACAGATAAATCTTTATCATTACTTGAGACAAATCCACAAAGTGGATGGAGGTATCTTAGACAAGCATATAGGTTATATAAAACTCTTAATTATCAACCTTCTAGTTTAGATAATAAATATATAGAAATTGATTCTAAAATTAGTAAATCGTTATTAAACTACTTAGGAAAATATTTATGATTTTAAATATTCTACAAAATAAAAATAAACTATTGCTAATAAAATACTAAAGAAAAATGAGGTTATTATTGCAGTTAATACAGACAAAACCTGAACTAAAAAAATATTTAAAATAAAGAAAATTAAACTAAATAAATACATTATTCTAGATGCAAAAAATATCTTTGCTCCGGGCAGATTAGACAGAGGCAGTAAATTCCAGAAGATAAACCAGGCATTTATCAAAACTCCTTTATCAAGATTTAATAATTTAAAAAAAATCATTAAAATAAAATTAAAAAATAATCCTCCAACAGCAATTAAACCTATATTTAAGTAACTTAATTTAAGAAATTTTTTACCATATAAAGTTTCATTTTTAATATCAAAAGTGCTTAGACAACTAAAGAACAGCTTGCCATTGGAGAATAATGTAATTAAAACAGGGAGGACGGGAGTTAAAATATATCTATACATTTTTGTAAATTGAAATTTTTCTCTAAAAACATCAGAATTCCAAATTTTAATTTCAGCTTCTGTTCCTAAATATTTAGCTGTTAATTTATAACCAAGAACATTAAACAAGATAGTCAAGGAAACTAAAATAAAAACATAAAACAAATTTAATAACCAGTTTTCTAAAACAAATTCACCTTTATTATCATTAAACCCAAATATAAAAGTTAAAATTATTATGATTATTAAAATTGTTTTAATTTCCTTGTAAGATTTCTGATACTCCTTTTTCATGGCCGGCACCAATTATCGCTAAAATTTTCTTATCTTTATTATCATTAATCAATTTATATAAACTTTTTGCCATATGCTCATTTCTTTCTTTTATTAGGACTTCATAAATATTTGGATAATTTTCTTTAACTTTATTAATTAATTTTAAAATTATCTCTTGTTTTGGGACTTTTCTTAAATCAAACGGCTCAATATCGGATTTTTTAGAGATAACAGCTTTAAAAATATCTTTTAAAATTCTAAATTTTTCTTTTAAGGTAATCTTATTGCCTAATCTTTTTAATGTTATTGAAATATCCTGGTCAATTAATGAGATCATTATATTATTTTGCTGTGCAAGGCTTATTGCTGCTTTCATCTCGCTTCCCGGGCTTACCCCAACTAATTTTCCAAGTTTTTTCTCAATATAAGCTCCAATTAAATTTATTAAATATCCTCTAATTCCGATATTTTTAATATCCATTAATCTTAATTTTCTTTTATTAAATAACGCAATTAATCTTTTCTTATCCAATTCTAAGGCAATTATATCTGGTTTTTCTTCAAGAATAAAGTTTTTTACTTCTAAAATGCTCTCTTTTGCTATGTGCGAAGTTCCAATTATAGTCAAATTTTTATAAATTTTCATAAATCCATTAAAAGAAAGATTTAAATATTTAAAATGATTTGTTTTTAAAGGAGGTAGAAAAATGGTATTAAAAACAAGAAAAGTAACGCAATCTTATGATATGAAGGTTTTTACAGATGACGGCTTCTATTTTGGGGATATTGAAGAGGCGGTTGTTAGTTCTAATCGGGTGATCGGCTGGAGAATTAAATCTACTAAAAATTCTTATCTTACAAAGGTTTTAGGCGGTGCTAAAGGTGTTATCGTGCCTCATCAGTTAGTAAGGGCAGTTGGAGATGTTTTTATAATTAGCAAATCAGCGATACCAAGTTCAGCACCAGAAGAAGAATCAGAAGAAGAGTAAGTTTTAAATACATTTAAACTAGCCGATAATTATGGTTACTCCTTTAGGAAGGGCAATTGAGTTTTTTCGAGATTTTGGTTTATTTGATGTAGTTCTGCCTTTTCTATTGGTGTTTACAATTATTTTTGCTATTCTTGAAAAAACAAGAATTCTTGGAATTGTTAAAACTAAAGAGGGAGAATTACCAAAT
Source organism: Candidatus Woesearchaeota archaeon (assembly GCA_964366235.1). Taxonomy (GTDB): domain Archaea; phylum Nanobdellota; class Nanobdellia; order SCGC-AAA011-G17; family GW2011-AR20; genus GW2011-AR20. The sequence continues at coordinate 5,468 of CAYITI010000002.1, read as the reverse complement.
AAAAATCTTAATGCCATGGTTGCATTTGTTGTTGGCTTACTTGTCGTAGCTACCGCAAATATTGTAAGAACAATAAATGAAAGTTTGCCTAATGTTGTTTTGCTCATTGTTATTAGTGTTAGTTTTTTATTAATGATAGGGGTATTTTTAAAAACAGGAGAATTAGATTTTTCTGACAAACACAAAAAATGGTATGCTGTTTTTGTTGTGATAATGCTTATCGCCGTTATCGCAATATTTCTAAATTCAATTTATACTAAAAATGGAGATTCCTGGTTAGAAGTAGCATTATTCTTTATTATAACTGAATGGACTGGTGCTGTATTTACTAGTATTTTATTTTTAGTAATAATAATATTAGCAGTTTGGTTTATTACTAAATCAAAATCTGAAGGAAAAAAGGAGGTTTCTTAAATGGCAGCTCAAGATATTTTGGCTCAATTACAGAGTTTAGGTTTATATGAAATAGTGTTACCTTTTTTGTTGATATTTACAATTGTATTTGCAATTCTGGAAAAAACTCAAATATTTGGCAAAGATAAAACCAAAATAAATATGGTGATATCATTGATTTTAGGTTTATTGATTGTTAATCAATTTGAAATTGTTGACAAATTGAATTTATTCCTGCCAAAAATTTCATTATTTATTGTAGTTGCAGTAATGTTTTTAGTTTTATTGGGAGTATTTGGAGCAAAAACTTCTGAAGGATTTAGCGGAATATTGCTTGGAATCGCCGCAATAGTCTCATTAGTTGTAATTTATTGGGCATTAACACCTTATATCGGGTTAGATTTTTATGGGCCATCATGGCTGGAATCATGGGTCTATAATAATTCGGGAGCTTTGATTTTTTTAATCATAATTGGAATAATAATTTGGGCAGTTGTTAGTCCTCCAAAAACAGGAGCAAGCGGAGACAGCATCTTTAAGAAAATTGGAGACGAAGTCGATCGCGCATTGGGTCATAAGCATTAATAAAAATGGCAACAATACTTGATAATCTAGGATTTATAGAATTCTTTTTGCCGGTTTTTTCATTTTTATTTATCTTTGTTATAATGTATGCTGTATTAGATAAATTTAGATTAATGGGAGAGAATAAATCTGTCAAGTTTATTGCAGCATTATCAATTGCGTTATTATTCTTATTTTCTCAAGAAACATTAAAATTTGTTAGCTTTATCACACCATGGTTTGTTGTTTTAATTATTATATCATTATTTGTTTTATCATTGTTTATGTTTATGGGTGTTAAAGAAAAGGATATGATTGATACAGTTAGTAACCCAACTGTTTATTGGACTGTTCTTATAATAATAATAATCTTATTAATCGCGGCTATTGGAAGTGTATTTAGCGGCTTCTTTGCAACTTCTGGAGGGGAAATAACCGATCCAACTAAAGTCAGTGTAACTCAGATTTTAGTGCACCCGAGGGTTTTAGGAGCTTTATTCTTGCTTATTGTGACGGCATTTGCAGTAAAAAATATAGCATCGGGAATAGAATCTAAGTAATTTTTTTATTTTTTAATTCAAAAGTTATTTTACCAAGTTCTTTGACATTGCTGGTTAATGGCTCAATTATTTTCTGCATTACTTGTTCTAGTGCTTTCATTTCAGAATTTAGTTCACCAACACTTTTATTATAATCATTAACTTTTCCTATTAATATATTCTGCAGATTATTAAAACGCTCCTGTGTTCTTAAAACTTCTTGCTTAATCGCCTCAATATCATTGTTAACATTTTCTTTCCATAAATTTATATCTCCTACTTTTGAGATAAGATCTTCCCATTTCTCTTCAACTATTGATTCAACTATTTCTTGAATTTGATTAGAACTTAACTCAGGAATTCCTGCATTATACCTTGGACTACTTTCTGCATATCTATTAAAACTAGATTGAGCATTTTCAGGCGAAGGAGCTTCCTCAAGCAAATCTTCAGGAGCATTTTCATTTTGGCTCAAAGGTTCAAACTGGTCCAATTGGTTTAATATATTTTCTTCCGGCATTTCAGAAGCTTGATTAAAAGCATCATCTACCTCTTGATTAGAAAAATCTGGTTTTAAAGCTTTTACAATATCTTCATCACTTAAATTAGCTTTCAGCTCTCTAACCTTTTCCGTTGGCGGTTTCTTTAGGACTATCTTTCTCACCCCTGTTTATTATTTCAATAACTTCTTTTTCTGTAACAAAATTTAATGGATTCCAAAAATTGATATATTTCTCAAGTACCTTAACATTTTCTTTCCTTGCAAAGTTCTGCATTTCATTTACAATGTTTCTTAAAATATTTTTAATTTCATTTAAATCTTGCTTGACACTTTTTACTTCTGAATCAATTAATTTAATCTCTTTATTTAGCTTTCTATATTCCTGAATCATATTTTGATTTATTAAAAAAATCCTGTCTCGCATTAAATTATACCTTGATTCTAGAATTCTAACTCTTTCTTCAACACTAATTGGTTCAAAACTTTGCATTTTCACCTCTTACATATTTGCTCTTGCCAGCTATAAAAATGTTTCGAAAGAATAAGTTTTTATATTAATAAATCAATTTTTAAAATATGCCTTTTCCAAAAAAAGAGAGTTCATATGAAATTGTAAAAGAAGGACAAGATACATTATTAAAAATAAATGCCGGTTCTTGGAGCTACACACCAAATATAGAGAATAATCCTCTTGTAATGGCTAGAGTAATAGACCTAATTTTAGAAAATTCAAATATAACTAGAATAATATTTGTACAAAGAAGAAATTACATTTACAATTATGAACAAACTCAAATGTTAATAGAGATTACAAATGTTTATAATTATCTAATTAAACAAAAAAATCTTTTAACGCTTGGCATAATAAATAAAGGATTGATATTTGAAAGATTATATGAAGGTTGGAGGATTACACTGCAAAATATTATCTTTAATTTAGTAAAGCAAGATCCTATTGGAGCATATGTTGAAATTATAAGATTAATAAGAGAAGAAAAAATTAATCTTGGAAAGACAGAGCAGTTAGAAGAATCTCAAGTCAGAACCAGCTATATAGATTTATTAAACAATATACGTAGGTTATTGGAAGAAACCAGATTAATTACATTAGCTAAACCTTATATTGCGGGTTATAGTGTTAACCAAGACAGGCAATTATATCGGTTATTTTTTCGTCCAGAAATTACACCTGATTTTATGTTTACCAGATTAATGGCCGAGCCACCATTAGAAGCAGAAGAACTTGATATCTACAAACTTGATAAAGATACAGAAGTTAATATATTTAAAACACCAGGAGATATAAAATTTTTGTATCATTTGATTCCTCCAGAATTCAAACTAGATGAAGATAAATATGAATTGCTTGATTTAGCAAGGCTAGCTTTAATTGAACATAAGCCAACCAAAGAAGAATTTACAGATCCAGAAAAAATGAGGCAGACCTTCTTTAATATTGGCAGAGATTTATTGCATGAATTAGCACAGCATAAAAATCTTAACCTGACATTAAAGGAAGTAGAAGAACTTGCTAATATTCTGGTTCGTTATACTGTTGGTTTTGGGTTAATTGAGGTTTTATTGCAGGATCAAAAAATTCAAGATATTTCAATTAACGGGCCAATAGGAGAAACTCCAATTTTTGTTGTTCATCAAGATTATGATGAATGTGTTACAAATATTATTCCAAGCTTAGAAGATGGAGAAAGCTGGGCATCTAAATTTAGACTGCTTTCAGGAAGGCCTTTAGATGAAGCAAATCCTATTTTGGATACAGAATTAGTTTTGAAAAATGCAAGAGCAAGAGTTGCAGTTATTTCCAAGCCATTAAATCCACATGGATTGGCTTTTGCATTCAGGCGCCATAGAGATGATCCTTGGACATATCCTTTATTTATTAAAAATAAGATGATGAATCCACTGGCAGCGGGATTATTGAGTTTTCTCGTTGATGGTGCAAGAACAATTTTATTTTCTGGCACTAGAAGCTCCGGAAAAACTGCTTTACTTGGAAGCACGTTAGTTGAGATAATGAGGAAATATAGAATTTTGGTCATTGAAGATACTATGGAATTACCGACGGATGCATTAAGAAAACTTGGTTATAATATACAGGCAATGAAAGTAAGGAGTGCTTTAACACATGGGAGCTCAGAAATAGGAGCGGATGAAGGAATAAGAACAAGTTTAAGATTGGGAGATTCAAGTTTAATCGTCGGAGAAATTCGAAGTTTAGAAGCTCAATCACTTTTTGAAGCAATGAGAATAGGTGCATTAGCAAATGTTGTGGCAGGAACAATACATGGAGCAGACCCATATGGGGTTTATGATAGAATTGTAAATGATTTAAAAGTTCCAAAAACAAGTTTTAAAGCAACAGACATTATTGTTATAAGTAATCCTGTAAGAAGCGCTGATGGCTTGCATAAATTTAGAAGAGTTTTACAAATTGCAGAAGTAAGAAAGCATTGGGAAGAAGATCCCTTAAAAGAAAATGGTTTTGTTGATTTAATGACTTATGACACAAAAGAAGATACATTAAAACCAAGCCAGGATTTAATTAATGGAGACTCAGAAGTTCTCAAATCAATTGCAGGGAATATAAAAGAATTTGCCGGAAATTGGGATGCTGTTTGGGAAAATATATTGTTAAGGGCAAGAATAAAAGAAACTTTGGTTAAATATGCATTAAAAACAAATTTTGATTGGTTGCTTGAATCTAAATTTACTGTGCAAAGCAATGACATTTTTCATCAAATAACTGACCAAGTTAAGGAAGAAGTTGGTTATATTGATACCAAAAGAGTTTTTTTCCAATGGGATGATTGGATAAAAATGAAAATAAAACAAAAACAATTATAAGTGATTATTATGGACGATGATATTAGAAAAATTTTGGATAAATATCAAAAAAAGATTAAGGAAAATATTGAAACGATTGAAGATTATCCTTCTAATAATAGTTTTTCCCGCGAATATAAAATATTTCGTGAAGAATCTTTAAGTAATACATTAAGCAGTTATGAAAGATTATGCAATCGTGTTGGAAATAAAATTTTAATAAATCCAAAAGAAGATGATTATAAAAAATTACAAGATTCAATTGATGCAATTCATTTAGAGATTACTCCAGAACAATCTGCAGGGTTTGCTGTTTCTATTTCTTTAAGTCTAACAATTTTAAGCTTAGTTTTAGCCGGATTAATTTATTTTTTAAATGGAGATTTTTCAAATGCACTTTTATTGCCTTTAATTTTAATTCTAGTCTCTCTTTTGATAATTAAGCCTTTAACAAATATTCCTAATTATTTAGCTGCAAGGTGGCGTTTAAGAGCAAGCAATCAAATGGTACTCTGTATTTTGTATATTGTAATGTACATGCGCCATACTTCTAATTTAGAGCATGCAGTTAAATTTGCTTCTGATCACATTGGGAATCCTTTGGCTTTGGATTTAAAAAAAGTTTTTTG
>CAYITI010000001.1:9824-27557 GCA_964366235.1 Candidatus Woesearchaeota archaeon | reverse complement strand
TAAACTATAATCTTCTTCTGCTAGTCTTTTTGCTTCTTTTACTATTTTTTCATCAGCTTTTTGATTCATTAGAAGTTTTGAGATTAAACTAATATATAATATTTTCTAAAGCCTTCGGCAGGCAGTGAGTAGAAAGTTCACTTTACTTCTTCTATGAACACGCAAGTACTTTAGACTTTAAAAAAGTTGCCTTTCCGTCGGTATTTGAAAGTTACTGGTGTATGAAGCCCCCGATAAATAAATTTAAATACTTATTGATATTTATCCTATATTAACAAATATTTGGAGGTTAAAATGGGCTTAGAAGATACTGTAGATTCTCAAAAAGTTATCTCGATAACAAATATATTAAGAACCGTTGATATGAATTCTGTTGATACTAGATTAGTAAATGCAGGAAAAGATATGAATTACGTTGATGGGCTAAGAGAAGAAACAATAAGATTTCTAGGAATATCGGGCGGAGTGCCTGGTAGATTTGCTCCATCAAAATTAGTAGATGAGTATTGGCATGAATTAGTGCTAAACACCCCACTATATAGAAATATTTCTGAAAAGATAGGAAAATTCGTGGACCATATCCCCTCAAATAGAGCAGAAGTAGAATCATATAACAGAACGCTGGAGACTTACCCTAAGGTTTTTGGGCAACCTAGTCCAAAATATTGGAAGTTAAACTGTGCTGCAGACTGTGAAAGTTTTTGTACTAGCGGAGCGTGTGAAGCCTCTTGTAGAGATTAAATCAATTTATTTTTTCTTTTCTGAATATGAAAACAAGTTTCGAGAATAAACCGAAATCAATTATAATTAAATTCCTAGATTCTATTCCTAAAAATGGTGATATTTTGGATTTAGGATGTGGGAATGGATCTAATTCTCTGTTCCTTATAGAACAAGGATATAAGATAACTGCGGTTGATATATCACGCAAATATAATTTAGAATTAATAGACAAAGCAAAGGAAAAATCAATATTAAACAGGATTAAAGTAATTGAGGGGGATATAAAAGGGTTTAAATTTGACAAAAAATTTGTAGCAATTATCTGCATGAATGTTTTACATTTCATTAACAAAAATGAGATTAAGGATATTATTAATAAAATTAAGATAAATACAATTAAGGATGGAGTAAATATTATTTCAGTTTTTACAAAAAAAGGACAGCTTAAATCAGATAAAATGTATTTTTTTGAGAAAGATGAATTAAAAAACTATTACCAAGACTGGAAAATCTTATTTTATGAAGAAAAGATGAAGCCTACAATGGAAAGAGATATTTTAGGAAAACAAAAAATGCATGAAGTCGCTTCAATAGTATCTAAAAATGCTTGAACTTATCTATAATCTCATTTACAATCTCTTCTATATTTTTATTTCCCGCGTTTACTTCATAATCATCCCCGTGAACATTTTGCAACAAGTTCCAGGTTCGTGTTACTCTATAAACTCCTCTTGGATAAGCTCTTATAGAATCCCTTTTAATGCAAAGTTCTAAAGGGGCAGTTAACTTTACTTTTAACGCCTTTCCATAAACATTGTTAATTAAATAAAGAAATAAATCCTGTTCGTACAAAACGCCTTCGATTAAAGGTACATTATTTTTATCTATTGATGAATTAACTATAGGTGTTAGTAGTTCTATAGCTCTCCTTTTTGCATAATAAGTTACATCCTTACTTACATTTTCATTCTTAAATTTATCAAGCGACCATAGTTTAGCATGATAATTTTCTTCTGATATTTTCTTCTCTAATAAGGTAGCTATTGTAGTTTTTCCTACACCAATTGAACCCCTAATTAGTATATAATCGACCATATGAACTTTAATCTTAAGAAAAATATATAAAACTTGAGTTTCAGTTTATACGATTTTGATTACTAAACCAAACCTTTTACTTAGAGCCTTCGGCAGGATTTGAACCTGCGACCCGCTGATTACGAATCAGCAGCTCCACCAGATTGCTCCAATTTCATGTCTGAGCTACGAAGGCTTAACCTATTTTTTCTTTGAGTTCCTGAATAGAAAGTTTTTTCTGGCAGTTGCTGCAGACCGTATAAAGTTTTTTATTAACTTTAACATAGCTTCCTTTTATTTTTTCAAGGAAAGTTACAGCAATTTTTTCTTTGCATATTTCGCATTTCATAATTGAAATATCAAACTAAAGCCTTATAAATATTTTTTGTAAGCTTAAATTATGGTTAAAAGGGTAGCTATAATTGATAAAAATAAATGCCATCCAGATAAATGCGGAAATTACTGGTGCATAGGAGCATGCCCTGTCAATAGAACAGGAGAAGAATGTATTATCAAAGATGAAAACATCAAGAAAGCTGTTATAATTGAAGAAAAATGCATTGGATGCGGAATTTGCTTAAAATGCCCTTTTGATGCTATACAAATTGTAAATTTACCGGAAGAATTAAAGCAGGATCCAATTCACAGATATGGAATAAATTCTTTTAGGTTGTATGGATCGCCTTTGCCAAAAAAAGATATAATAATTGGCATAATTGGAAGAAACGGAATTGGCAAAAGCACAGCATTAAGGATATTATCTGGAAATCTAAAGCCAAATTTAGGAAACTATGATAAAGAAATTGATGATGAACAAATAATAAAAAAATATTCAAACAATTTGCTTGGCGATTATTTCAAAAATTTATTTTCAAATAAAATTAAAATAAGCTACAAACCACAAAGAATTGAATTATTAAATACACTATATAAAGATAAAGTTATAGATTTATTAAGCAATATAGATGAAAGAGAATTATTAGAACATTTAATAAAAAAATTAGATATAGAGAATTTAAAACAAAGAAAATTAAATGAATTATCAGGCGGAGAACTGCAAAAGATAGCAATTATTGCCTGTTTAATAAAAGATGCTGATGTTTATTATTTTGACGAGCCTATGTCTTTCTTAGATATTACAACAAGAATTAAAACAGCTAAACTAATCAAAGAGTTAACATATGAAAAATCTGTTATTATTGTAGAGCATGATTTAACTACCTTAGATTATATTTCAGATGAAATACAAATTGTTTATGGCAAAGAAACAGCATATGGGATTTTCTCTAATTCAAAAGCTGTTTCCCGTGGCATTAATGAATATTTAGATGGTTTTTTGACTGAAGAGAATATAAGATTTCGTGATTATGGCATTAGATTTTCCGATGCACCAATTGCAAAAGAGGTTCATAAAGAGATTTTATTTGAATTTCCTAAAATAGAAAAAAGTTATGCAAATTTTAAATTAAACATCAACTCTGGAAAAGTAAGTAAAGGAGAGGTAATGGCGGTTGTTGGAGCAAATGGATTAGGGAAAACAACCTTCTTAAAATTATTGGCAGGATTAGAACCGCCAGATAATATCAAGATGGAAAAATTAAATATTTCTTACAAGCCACAGTATTTGGACAATAATGTTAATTTAAGTGTATTGGAGTTTTTACAGGAAAATGCCAAAGAAAATTTTAATTCTGGCTGGTATAAGCAGAATATTTTAGAAAAACTTAATCTTGGAAATTTATTAACAAGCAAAGTAAATGAATTAAGTGGGGGGGAATTACAAAAAGTTTACATTGCAGTTGCATTATCGAAAAATGTTGATTTAATTGCAATGGACGAACCATCAGCATTCATTGATGTTGAAGATCGCTTAAAAATTGCTGAAATAATAAAGGATTTTGTAATGAAAAAAGAATGTTCTGCTCTAATAGTGGACCATGATATACAATTTATCGATTATGTTGCAGATTCCTTATTGGTTTTTAAAGGCATTCCCGGAAAATATGGGGAAATTGAAGGACCTTTTGAAAAAAGAGATGGAATGAATTTAGTTTTAAAGAATTTAGATATTACATATAGGAAAGATAAAACCACATTTAGGCCTAGAATAAATAAATTAGGATCTCAATTAGACCAGCAGCAGAGAAAGAAAGGCGAATATTACTATATCTAAAATATATTTTGCTAAATATTTTTTGTAAATATTATTTTTTACTACATAAATCTTTAAATATAACCTAAAGTTAAATATACTAAATATTGTGTTGATTGACTGAGTGATACACAATATGTTGTATTCATCAAAAAGTTGTAATTCCATATGAAATGCCCATTTTGTTTTTATAATAATACAAAAGTAGTTGATAAAAGAGAAACTGAAGACTCTGATGTAACAAGAAGAAGAAGAGAATGTCTAAAATGCAAAAAAAGGTTTACAACATATGAAAGAGTTGAAGATTTAGGATTAATAGTTGTAAAAAAAGATGGAAGAAGAGAAAAATTTGATATTGAAAAAATAAAACGTGGCGTTGTAAAAGCATGTGAAAAAAGGCCAATAAGCTATGAACAAATTGATGAACTGGTAAATTCAATTGAAGCTGAATTGAGGAAATTAAAGACAAAAGAAGTTTCAAGCAGCTTGATTGGGGAAAAGATTGTTTCAAAATTAAAGAAACTTGATAAAATTGCTTACATAAGATTTGCTTCAGTTTACAGAAGTTTTGCTGATATAACTGATTTTGAAAAAGAGTTAAAAGAATTGGTAAAAAAGAGGTAAAATGAAAAAACAAACTTTAAATGAAGCATACAAGGAACTTTACGAAGCATACAAAATTTTGAAAGAAGAACTTGATATCATAAATGGGAGAAAGGAGTAATTAAAAGAGGTGGTTATTATGATTCTACAAGGGACAAAAAGCTCAATTTTTTCTGATATCTATATGGTGGTGATATAATTGTTAAATAAAATAGAATATAATCCAACAAAACATTTAAAATTAGAAGAAGCATTAGAAATGGGAATACCTCCAGAAATCTTAACATATATTCCTTCTTATAAATTAAATGGAACAAAATTTATTGATAGATTAGAAATTGGAAGAACAATTTATAATCCCAATGTAAAAAATAATTATGCAAATGAAGGTTTGGGCATTGAAAGATATTTTACAAAAGAAAAAGATGATCCATTTAAATCAGTTGGAGAATATGAACAAAGAAGAATCGAAATTAGGGACTATAAAGGTAATTTTATATTTACTTTAGATGGAGAATTTCCAAAATCTTGGAATGAAGTTTCATCTAAAGTTGCTGCGAGTAAATATTTCTTTAGACCGAATGAAGAAGAATGGGGTAGAAATATAGAAGAAATTATTGGTAAACCTTATGAATATTCGCCAATTCATCTATTCTCCAGGGTTTCAACATTTTTTGGAGAATGGGGCCAAAAACTTGGTTATTTTAAAACAAATGAAGAAAGAGAAATATTCGAGGATGAATTAAAATTCTTACAGATTAATCAAATGGGCGCATTTAACTCCCCTGTTTATTTTAATGCCGGTTTATATAGCAAATATAGTATTGCAGGCTCCCCTGGATTAAATTTTGTAAGGGATTATGAGACGGGCAAGGTTACAAAAGTAGAAGAAGGTTGTTATATAAGACCTCAATGTCATGCATGTTTTATTATTGGGCCAGAAGATAATTTGGAGAGTATATTAAACCACGGGGTTACTGAAGGTGGAATTTTTACTAATGGTTCTGGTGTTGGACATAATCTTGAATTAAGAGCAGAGGGTGAGTCTTTATCTAGTGGTGGAAAATCCTCTGGTCCAATGAGTTTCTTTGGTTTTTATGATCATCTAGCTAGCACAATAAAATCTGGTGGAAAGACAAGAAGAGCTGCAAGAATGACTACGATGAGATATCACCATCCAGATATCATGAAATTTATACGCGGAAAAGTAAGAGAAGATTATAAGGCATTATTGTTGATGAAAGCAGGTTTAGAACCTGGATTTGAAGGAGAAGCATATACATCTGTTAAATTTCAAAACACAAATCTTTCTGTTAGATTAGATGATCATTTCTTTGAACAATTAGAGAGAGGTGGAGAAGTTGAATTAAGATATATTAAAAATCATAAAGTTGCAGAAAAAATCTCAGCAGATCAAATGTTAAAAGAAATTGCTTTTGGCAGTTGGAGAATTGGAGACCCTGCAGTACAATATGAAAGTAAAATCCAAGAATATCATACATGTAAAAATTCTGGTCTAATTAATTCAAGTAATCCCTGTTCAGAATACATGTTCTTAGATAATACCTCTTGTAACCTTGCTTCATTAAATTTATTAAAATTTGCAGATAAAAAAGGCAATATTAATATTGAAAGATATAGGAAAGCTGCAGCAATATTTACAATCGCACAAGATATAGCAAATTATGCTGGTTCTTATCCAAATCCAAAAATCGCTGCAGTAAGTCCAGAATTTGGAACAATTGGATTAGGATATGCCAATTTAGGATCATTGGTAATGAGAAGAGGATTTGCTTATGATTCTGATGAAGGAAGAGATTTAGCAGCTTCATTAACTGCGATATTAACTGGAGAGTCTTATTTAACATCAAGTAAAATAGCAAAATCCCTTGGAACATTTGTGCATTATGAATTTAATAAAAAACCAATGATGGAAGTGATGGAGAGACATAAAGAGAATTTAGATAATATTAAATGGGATAAGTTAGAGGTTACATTAAAAGAATCTGCTTATGAAGTCTGGGAGAAAGTAATAGAAAATGGAAATAAGCATGGATTTAGAAATGCCCAGGCTACTGTTTTAGCACCAACCGGAACAATCGGGTTATTGATGGGTTGTGATACAACTGGTGTTGAACCAGCAACTGGATTAAAAATAACGAAAAATCTTGCTGGAGGAGGTTCTTTAAAATTAGTTAATGGAGAAATTTCAAATGCATTAAATAATCTTAATTATAATGATAAAGAAATAAGTGATATTTTAGATTATATCGATAAAAATAGTGAAGCTGCAGGAGCACCTCATTTGAATCCAGATCATTATACAATATTTGATACCGCCTTTTCACCAAATAAGAATGGAAGGTCTATTCCTTTTCAAGGTCATATAAAAATGCTTGGTGCTGTACAACCATTTGTGTCTGGAGCGATATCAAAAACAAATAATTTACCAGAAACAGCGACCGTTAAAGATATTTATGATGGATATATTCTTGGTCATAAATTAGGATTAAAAGCAGTTTCTGTTTTTAGATATTACAGCAAACCTGTAAGCGTATTAAGTTTTGGAGAAAAAAATATATACAAGGAATTAAAGAGAGGAGAAAAAAGAGAACCGCCTCAATTAAGATTCGGGCCAAAAATTGAAGTTGAAATTGGTGGAATGACGCACCACATCAATATTGGAGAATATGAAGATGGAACTGTTGCAGAGATATTTGTCAATGCAGGCAAAGCAGGCTCTACTTTAACAGGACTTTATGATAGTTTTTCAATTGGAGTGTCTACTGCACTTAAAACAGGCACTGATTTAGAAAAACTTGTGGAAAAATTTGTTGGAAGAGAATTCGAACCAAAGGGATTTACAAATCACCCTTATATAAGAAATGCAAAATCCCCTTTCGATTTTGCATTTAGATGGATTGCTGTAGAATATTTAGGAAAAACTGAATATGCGGATGACCAGACAAAAATTGATATTAGCAAATTAAGAGGTATTCAAAATGGAGCAACAAGAATTTATCAAAGAAAAATAGACGATTGGAATTATAAACAAGTTATTAATGACTCGGAACTAGGTGGTTTTTCTACGGTGCTAAATAATAATCAAGAAATAACTAAATTAGTAAATAAACATGGAAATAATGGAAAAAAATCTTCTGGAATTCCTTGCAGAGCATGCGGTAATATGATGGATGTTGTTAAGGCTAATTGTTATGAATGTTCTAATTGTCATGAAAAAGTGGGGGGTTGTGGTTAAATATTTAAACCTCTTTTCCTTTTAATTTTTTAATGTTTAAGCAAGCTTCTTTAAATGATAGAAAAGAATTTTATGAGAAATATTTTGATATTAAAAAGTTGCTTCTTGGTTAAAACAATTATCATATAAACCGCAATTTTTTGTTATTGATTTAGGAAGTGAAACAAAAATAATAAAAGATAAATCAAAATTAATTAAATACTTACCGGAAGATGTTTATTACGATAGGAATATTTACAAAAATCCTTATAAATGTTTAAAAAATTTTAATTTTAGAAATGCACCTTATTCTTTTAATCTAAATTAATATTTAAATCTATCTTTTAAAGAGGCAGTGATTAAAGGTAAAGCAATGGTAGAATCAACATTAACGTCAACAAATTTTGCTTTTTCATTCATTTTATTCCAGCTAATACCTTCTTTTAACTTAGCTCCAGAACTCCCGCCATGCTCTTCACGGTCTGTTGTAATCTGGACCCCATACATTGCATTTCTTGGAGCAAGTTGCATTGCTTGTTGTATATAATTTTTTGGAACACCTCCGTTAAGATAGAATACTGCAGCCTTTTTGCATGTCCATGCAATATCAATAATTTCTTTTAAATCATCAAATGCATTGACATTAGTTTTTTTACCTTTAGCTATTTGACCCCAAATCATTAATCCAATACCAGAATCAGCTAAAGCAGGACAGAATAATGGAACTTTATTTCTGTAACAAGCATTTACAATTGTATTTTTTGGAGATAATTCACCAAGTTTCCATAAAAATTCTCTAATATTATTTGTTTTAGAAATATCATAAAAATTTTTATCAATAAATTTTTCCAAGCCAATATAAATATCATTTGGCATTAAGCTGTTATAAATTCTGTTATACCCAAGTTTTTTTAATTTTGCATCATCTTCTTTTTCATTGCCTTGATAATGTTTATAGCCTAAACTTTCGCCTAAATCATGAGTTAAATTAGCGCCTGTTGTTACAATAACATCTATCCAATTATTTTCAATTAAATCTATTATGATCTGCTTCATTCCTCCAGGAACCATTGCGCCTGCTAACCCAAAAAATAATTTGCATTCTTTATCTTTAATTGCTTCTTCTAGAATATCAACTGCTAAAGCTAATTTGCCTGCTTGCATCACTCCAGATTTTTTCATTGCTAAAACTAAATCATTAACTTTCATTTCAGGAACAATTTTAATATGCTCAACTTCTTTCATAATTCTGCGATTGAATAAACATTTATAAAATTACTCTTTTAAATATCTAAGATGGATACTATAATTGTTAGATATTCAGAAATCGGCATTAAAGGAAAAAATCGCGGTTATTTTGAAAAAAAATTAATTAATAATATCAAGGATTGTTTAAATAAAAATAATATCGAATTTGATTCTATAAGAAGATATTCTGGAAGAATACTGATTTCTACAGAAGATAAATGTTTATGCTTAAAAAATGTTTTTGGAATTAGTTCTTTCAGCCCTGCTGTTAGAATTGAGATAGACATTAATAAAATTAAAGAAGAATCTTTAAAATTATATAAAGAAGGAAGTTTTAGAATTTCAACTAAAAGATTAAACAAGAAATTTAATTTTACTTCAGAACAATTAAATAAAGAAATTGGCGAGTTTATAATTAAAAATAAAAAAGCCAAGGTTAATTTGAATAATCCTAATTGCAATATTGCTATTGAAATAATGGATTATGCTTATCTATTTAATGAGCGATATAACGGATTTTGTGGATTGCCTGTGTGCAGCGAGGGATTAGTAACTTTAATTTTAGACAGTAAAAATTCTTTATTAGCAGGAATATTGATGATGAAACGTGGCTGTAATCTAGAGATAATAAAAGAAAAAGAGATTAATTTTAATATTTTAGAAAAATATTGTTATGGCAGTAGAATAAATATTGTTGATAAACCAAGTAATGAAAGTAAATTTATTATTAAAGTTTCAAGTTTAGAAGATGTAAAAAGTAAACTTTATAATTTGCCTGTCTTAAATCCTTTAATTGCAAATGAAAAAAATCTATTTGAAAACATATGGATGCCAAGCTAATATTTCTGATTCTGAAGCAATGGCAGGGAAACTCAAGCAAATTAAAACAATTACATTCTCAAATAATAGATGAAAGAGGCAGAAGTTAACAGAATTATATAAAGAAATAAAAAAAGAATTAAATTTTAACTGCATTTAAAGGCTTCATATCTTTCCAAGCTAATTCAAACATATTTTCTAATGCTGAAGCAAAATAGGGGGTATTCACCCAGACACCGACATCATAACTCGGATGCACGTTATCATCGTGCATTAGCATAAATGTTAAATCTTTTCCATCTATAATGCAAAATCTTGATCCAAGTTTATCAATATTTCTTATTTCTGCTACTTTACTAATCTCTTTAGCAACTTGTAAGCTTTCTTTTGTTATTGGTGCAGCTATTCTTATTTTTACGCCTTTTCTTTTTAATTTTTCAAAAACAGATTTAAAGGCTTCAGCTTTTCTTATTAATCCTTTGGCTGTTGTCATTAATGTAACACTTTTTTCAGCATTTCTTATTATTAAATCTAAATGTGAATAAATATTATGCCTTCCACGAATAGCTCCGCTTAAATCAGTCGGTTCGATAAACTCAATGCCCTGCTTATGCAATAATTCTAATTCTTTATTTAAATCAGTCCCCCTTAATTCATCTAATCTCTTTACATGCTCTTCTGCATTTTCCCTCATTAATTTTTGAACGCGTATAACAACTTCTTTAGGATCAACAGCTATATATTTTATTGGCTTTCCTAGTTTCATCATTACAAATCCTTTTTTCTCTAGACTTTCAAGAATATCATATGCCCTCGATCTGGGAACATTGCCTATATCTGCTAATTCACCAGCAGTAGAAACCCCACGAGAAAGCAGAGCTGTCCAAATTTTAGCCTCATATAGATTTAAGCCAAAATATTGGCGCAGTTTGTTTAAAAAATCCTCTTTTACAATCATTCAAATAACCTCCCAGGAAATACCCCCTCTTTTTATTATCATTCAGTTTAACATACTTTTATTACTTCTTACTAGAGAAACCTGCTTATATATAAAGATTTTTATTTTTATGTATACCATTGTACTACAGTTTCTTTCCACGCTGACAACTATATATTTTTTCAATATCTTTTATTGTATTTATATCAGACAAGTTTTTTTCAATTGATCTTTCTCTGATCACCCTCGGAAACCTCAATGCAAAACCAGATGAATAAGAAGGGCTTTTTTGTATTTCTTCATAGCCAACTTCAATTATTATTTTTGGTTTTACAATGACTTCTTTTCCTTTCTCATTAATTATTAATGGTTTAAGCATTTCTGTCATTTTATTATAAGTTAAATCTCCACCTTTTTCCTTAATGCCCGTGCTTACTTTTCCAATTTCTAGCAATTCATTTCCAGATTTACAAGCTACCGTATAACTTGTAATCCATTTAACCCTTTTACCTTCACCAAATTCTGCTTTTACAATAACTAGATCTAATTGTTCAAGAACATTTTTTAATTTCATCCACCCATTTACATATCTTCCAGAAACATAACTGGAATTAATATTTTTAACCATTATTCCTTCATTGCCTTCTTCTAAACTTTCTTGAAAAAATTTAGATGCTTTTTTCTCATCATCAGTAATTAATTTTTTTGTAAGGACAATTTTCCCAGAACTTTCTTTTGCAATGCTTTCAAGAACCTCCCTTCTTTTTAACAAAGATTCATTTATCAAGCTTCTTCCATTGCAGTAGATAACATCAAATAAGTTTAATTCTATCGGGAATTTTTTAACCATCTCATAAATGTTATGCTTGCGTTTGATTCTCTGGGAAATAGTCTGAAATGACAGATGTTTCTTAGTTTTTTTATCATATGCAACAACTTCGCCATCTAAAATAAAATTTTTAGCTTTGACATTTTCCTTAACATATTTTACTATATCAGGAAATTGTTTTGTAACATTTTCCAAATTTCTTGTAAATAATTTAATGATTTTATCTTTGTGAATTTGAACCCTGAATCCGTCAAGTTTTTCCTCAAATTGGGCTGGTTTTCCCAATGCCTCAAAAGTTTCTTCTATTGATTCAGATAGAATAGCAAGCATTGATTTAACTGGAATGCCTGGTTTGAGAAATATTTTCTCTAAAGCTTTTGTTCCATATTCTTTTAATAATTCTGCAACTTCACCATAGTCTGTTGTTAAATTATATGCTTTTTCAACATCTTCGACATTTGTATCAAAAACTTTTGCTAATGCATTTCTAATAATTCCTGAAGCAACCCCCACTCTTAGCTCCTCAAGAATTGTCCCAATAATAAATCTTGATTCTTCCGGCTTGCTAGAATTTAATAATTCAACAACTAAACTAATCTTTTTATCAACAGTCCCCTCACCTTCAAAACTGGAAAGTTTTTTTATATTTTCAACAACTTTTTTTATTGTTAATTCCTCTTTAAATAATGTCATTTGTTTTCTTTTTTTCATTAATAATTCAGCAGTTTTTCCCAAATCACCTACTTCTTTCCACAGTTTTTCAACTTCATCTATCTGTATTCCCGTTGAATTTGAAATAACTCTTAAAACAAGCCTAGAACTCATTCCAATTTTTCGTTCATCATATTCTGCAAATATTTTTCCTTGCAGTAAATGAATAATATCTTTAATTTCATTTTTATCAATTTTCTTTAAAAAATTAGCGATAATATCTGCTTTTTCTAATTTCTTGGCTGTTTTTCCTAACTCAGAATAAACTTCAACTAATTCGAAATACCTCATAGCAAGGTTTAAATATTTACTAACATTTAAAGTTTTTGAAATGGATTTGTTTGAAATTTTACAAAAAAGACATTCTTGCAGGACTTATCTAAATAAAGAGGTTGATGATAAAATTTTATTTAAAATAATAGATTATGCTTCTCTTGGACCAAGTGCAGGCAATTTACAGCCTTGGCATGTTATTGTTGTAAAAAATAAAGAAAAAATTAATTCTTTATCAATTGCTAGTTTAAATCAGACTTTCATGAACCAAGCGCCAGTGCACCTGGTAATATGCGGAAATGAGGAATATGTCAAAAAATTTTACAAATTAAAAGGTGAATTTTATTGCAAGCAGGATTGCGCTGCTTTTATTGAAAATATTTTATTGTTTGCAACAAATTTAGGATTAAGCACTTGCTGGGTAGGCGCATTTGATGATAATATGGTTAAACGTGAACTAGAAATTCCAGAAAATATTGATTTATATGCTATAATTATATTAGGTTATTGTGGTGAGAAAATTATTAATATTAAAAAAAGATATGATTTAAGCACATTTACTTTTTTTGACAAGTATGGAAATAAGGAGTTAAATAAAAGTTTATTTCCTCTTGAAAAACATGTTCCAAATATAAATGAAAAAACCAAAAATACTTTTCAGAAGCTAAAAGAAAAATTAAATTTAATCAAACATCCCAAATAAGCCACCTTTATCTTTTGGTTTCCTATGAAGATAGCCCTGATCATTGCTTTTATTTTCATTAATATTCTTTAACATCCTTTCCCTAAAATCTTTTGCTTCATCCTCATTTATATTAAATTTTCTTGGCTTTACCCCAGATTTTATTTTCTCCTGAACAATTTCTCGTGCTTTAGTGTATCCTTCTTGAATTTGTCTTTCTCTTCTATGTTTTTCTCTTTTTTTAATGCCTCTAACAAAATAGAATAATAACCCTCCGCTTAAGATTATCAGTAAAAGAATATATGGTTTATCAACCAGTTCATTCCCTGTATTTTTTATTACCTTCCCTGTTAAATACAAAGGATCCCCACTTTCAGGAACCTTAATATTTTCAAAAGATTCTTTTTGAGCATTAGCAAGAACATCTAAATCATATTGCCCTTGCTTTAATTTATCTGATAAATAAATTATTTTAGAC
Source organism: Candidatus Woesearchaeota archaeon (assembly GCA_964366235.1). Classification (GTDB taxonomy): domain Archaea; phylum Nanobdellota; class Nanobdellia; order SCGC-AAA011-G17; family GW2011-AR20; genus GW2011-AR20. The sequence continues at coordinate 13,790 of CAYITI010000001.1, read as the reverse complement.
TCTTTTGGATCAAGCTTAATTTTTTTTGCAAATCTTTTTCCATTCTCACCTAGCGCAGTTACTTCAATTTCATCGTCAAATTCTATATTCCCGACATTTTTAACATATAATAATCCCTCTTCAACATAAGTTTGAACTTTTTTAATATTTCCAACATTAAATTTGCTTTCTATTTTAAAGTCTTGAGTGCTTGTTTTAACCATCCATTCTCCAGGCAAAGCATACTGATCAAGTGTAAATTCTAATTTATAATTTCCGCCTTTAACTAATTCTTTTTCAGGGCTAAAAACTTTAATTTCAGCATTATTCTCAATTAAATCGTCTGCTTGATCATAAAGCAATGCTTCTATGCTTACTTTATCTCCAGGCAGCAAATCAATTTTATTCAATAAATTTTTTAGATTGCTTGGTTTTGGATTTATGAAAATGCTAAATTCTTTGCTGTCTTTATTGCCATAATCATCTTCAAAGCTGATTTTTAGAATATGCACATTTGATTTAATATTCCCTAGAATTTGGTAATTATAGGAAAATTCTCCCTTTTCTAATTCTGCTGCATCTTCATCATCTAGGAAAATTTTAACTTTTCCATTATCTAATAATTCCCCCCTCACATTTTTAACATCACCTTTAATCTCCAACACATCATTTGGCGAAAGTTTGTCTTTATTTAACCTTACAGTTAAAATTAAATTTTCACTAACCTCAAATACTTTAACAATTTTTTTTTCAAGCAAAACATCCTCACCGTCAGTCAAATAAACTTCTAAACTGCATTTGCCGAGCATATTTTTTGTTAATCTTAAATCTGGAATATTAAGATCTTGAGGACTTGTTTTTAATGCAAAGGGTGTTATAAAATAATCTAATTTTGTATTGTCACAGATTAAACTTGATTTAACAAAACCATCTTTTTCTAATTCATAACTAATTGCTAATTTTAATGGAATTTTTTCATTTATGTTATAAATGCTTTCAACTTGGCTTAAAATACTTATTTCTGCGCTAACAAATTGCAGTGAAAATAGAAAAATTAATGCTAAAACTAATTTTTTCATAATTCCAAGAATAATCTCTAGTTTAAATATTTTATGCTGAAAATGGATTAAGGGTTAATTTTAAATAATATCATAATTAACCACATTTATGGATATAAATGCATTAAGGCATTCCTGTGCGCATTTATTAGCGAGTGCTGTAAAAGAGATTTACCCTAATGCAAATATGGCTATTGGACCAGCAATTGAAGACGGTTTCTATTATGACTTTGATAATTTAAATATTACTAAAGAAGATTTGCCAAAAATAGAGGCAAAGATGCAGGAAATTGCCAATAAGAAATTAAATTTTGAAAAAATTTTAATGTCAAGAAAAGAAGCTGTAAAATCTTTAAAAAATCAGCCTTACAAATTAGAATTACTCAAGGAAATTTCTGGAGAAAAAGTTCAATTCTATAAACACGGAAATTATTATGATTTATGCAAAGGAGGACATGTAAATAATACATCTGATATAAAATCATTTAAATTAACTAAAATTGCACAGGCTTACTGGAGAGGAGATAGTAAAAACAAACAGTTAATGAGAATATATGGAACTGCATGGAATTCTAAAGATGAATTAAGAGATTACTTAAAAAGATTAGAAGAAGCTGAAAAAAGAGATCATAGAAAACTTGGAAAGGAGTTGGAATTATTTTTATTTAATGAAATAAGTCCAGGGGCACCTTTCTGGCTCCCAAATGGAATGATAATTTTTAAGGAATTAGAAAAATTTTGGAGAGAAATCCATGATAATAACGGCTATAATGAAATTAATACCCCAATAATGGTTAAGGAAAATTTGTTTAAACAATCCGGGCATTTAGATCATTATAAAGAAAATATGTTTCAGCTAAATTTAGATAAAGAAAATTATTACCTTAAACCAATGAATTGTCCTGAAGCAACAATTGTTTATTCCTCTAAATTAAGGAGTTATAAAGACTTGCCAATAAAGTTAAGCGAAATAGGCAGGCTTCATAGAAATGAATTAAGCGGAGCATTAGGGGGGATGTTTAGAGTAAGGCAGTTAACAATGGATGATGCTCATATATTTGCTAGAGAAGACCAAATTCAAGAAGAGATTAGCAAAGTGCTCGAGTTGGTTAATGAATTTTATTCTACATTTAATTTTAATTCTAATTTTTTCCTGGCCACAAGACCAGACAAGGCACTCGGCGATAAAAAAGTTTGGGATGCTGCAGAAAAAGCTTTGGAAAATGCACTGAAATCAAATAAAGTAAAATATAAAATTAAGGAAAAAGACGGCGCTTTTTACGGCCCTAAAATTGATATTCATATCAATGATTCTTTAAACCGCGATTGGCAACTTGCTACAATACAGTTAGATTTTCAAATGCCTGAAAGATTTGATTTAACTTATGAAGGAAAAGATGGAAAAAAACATCGTCCTGTTATGATACATCGTGCAATCTTTGGAAGTTTTGAAAGATTTATTGGAATGCTAGTTGAACATTTTGCTGGCAAATTCCCATTATGGTTAAGCCCTTTACAGGTTATAATAATGAATATTAATGAAAATAATTTAAAATTCGCTAATGATGTTTTTATGAAATTAAGGGATAATAAGATAAGAGTCGAGTTAGATGATAGAAATGAAAGCATCCCTAAAAAAGTCAGAGAATCCCAGTTAAGAAAGATTTATTATTCAATTACAATCGGCGATAAAGAGCAAAAAAATAAAACATTAGCTGTACGCACTTTAGATGGAAAAGTCAAGTTTGATGTTAAGATTGATGAATTTATAAAAAATATTTTGAAGGAAATAAATGAAAAACGAGTACAATAAACTAATACATTCTGAAAAATTTAAATCTTGGAAAAATAAGCATAAAGATGCTTATTTATGCAGCGTGTTTTTATTAAAAGACGAACAAAAATCAAGCGATTGGGAATTTGATTATTATCTACCTAAAATAAATAAAATGAGTACTTTTATCGTTGGTAAAGATATAAATTACAGCAAGGATCAAAAGATATTTTCCAAATCCGAAAAGATAGATGCAATTGATTTAAAAGATGTTAAATTTTCTTTTGATGATGTTGTTAAAATGGTAATACCAAATTATAAAAATAAAAAATTTGTCAAAGAAATTATTATAGTGCAAAATTTAGATTCTAAACTGTTATGGAATATCAGCCTGGTAACAACAGATTTTAATTTGATTAATATCAAGATAGATGCAATAAATGGAAAAATAATAGAAGAAAATAGTTCTAGTTTACTGCAATTTAAAACTAGTTAATTTTTATTACCTTCCCGTCATCTCCTAAATGAATGCTTTTATTTAATTTATAACCCATCTCTTCAGCTAAAGTTTGTATTCCCTGAGCAGTTTTATGATCACATTGCGCTGGTAAAATATTTTTAGGCTTTAACAGCATGATTACATCACGATAATCTTCTCTTGAACAATGACCAGATGTATGAATATCCTTAAATATTCTTACATGAAATTGCTTTAGTCTTTTTTCTAAATTTTCTCGATTTTTAATCGTCATTTCTGTTGGAATTGTTTTGCATGAGAAGATAACTATATCATTTGGAAGTAATTCAAAATGAATATCTTTTTTATTTGCTATTCTTGACAATATTGCATCCGGCTCGCCCTGATGACCTGTGCAAACAATTAAATAATTACTTCTTCCTTCTTTTTCAATTTGTCTTAACTTCTTTTCTACTAATGATCTAAAACCGATTAGCTCAACTTCTTTGCTAAAATTAACCAACCCAACTTTTTCAGCAGCAGTTACATATTTAAATAAACTTCTTCCTAGAAACACAACTTTTCTGTTAAGCATTCTTCCAAATTCAATAATGCTCTTTAATCTCGCGATATGGCTGGAAAATGTTGTTACAATAATCAGATTATCATGATTCCTTGTTCCTAGGATTACATCTTTT
>CAYITI010000001.1:0-9814 GCA_964366235.1 Candidatus Woesearchaeota archaeon | reverse complement strand
CACTTTTTCAGAAGGAGTTTTTGCGTCTACATTAGAGTATAGAGAATCTGTGATTAATAATAAAATCCCCTTTTCACTTAAGTGTTCTAAACGTTTATAATCTGGTTTTTTTCCAATTACAGGATGATTATCTAATTTGAAATCATTGGCATAAATTACTATGCCATATTTTGTGTGTATTGCAACTAAAACTGTCTGGGGGGTAGAATGGGTAATGTTGATGAACTCTATTTTAATATTTTCAGATATCTGCAAATGAGAACTTGCGTTTAATTGCTTTAGTCTTTTTTCGAATTTCTCTTCATGGTCTTCTAGCAATGTCTTTAGAACTTCTATTGTATATGGTGTCCCGATTATTGGACAATCATAATGTTTTGCTAAATAAGGCGTTGCTGCAATATGGTCTAGATGGCAATGTCCAAGAACAATTGCCTTTACTTTATCACGGTAATTATTTAATACTTCATCATCTGGAATTGCACCAATCTTGACTAAATCCTTAGTTGTTAGATCTCTAGGATCACCTTCTTCATATTCTAAAACAGCTGGAAGAAATAATCCCATATCCAAAATTATTATTTCATCATCAACTTTTATGGCTGTCATATTTTTGCCAACTTCACTGTAACCGCCGATTGTAAAAACTTCTATCATTCTTATATTTCCCTATTTTTTGTTATTATAAAAATTTATTCTTTGTTCTGTTTTCATATTTTTTGAAAAACCTGCTTTAAATTCTAATATGTATTTTGATTTTTTATTTGGACTAACTTTTAAATTAAATGGTTTAATATTCCTCTTTATATAAACTACCTTCTTTTTGTCGTTTAACCAGAGAACGTCTATTGGATAAAATACAAAAAAAGTATGTATTGGATAATAACCCTCTTTTTTGAATTTTAAAACGGCCACTTCATTATCCTTTAAATTTCTGAACATTAATCCAAGATATTTATTATAAAATTTATACATTATAAAAAGAATTATTCATACTTTCCAGAATACTTAACATTTGTGGTATGAGAAACTCCTGAAATTGCTGAAGTGTAACTTATTTTAAAGCTACCACTAAAAGAATTTCCTGATGTACCTGTTACACATGTTAAAGTTATTGTATTCTTTGTATTAGGTGTAAATGTTCCAGACCATGCTGCGGCAGTACATGTACCTATATATGAACCTGCAACAAATGTAGGGGTACCTGAAACTTGACCAACATTCATACTCGTCTCTCCAGTTCCTGCTGCTGCTATTCTAACATCAACACACCCAAATGGCTGATCAGCACTGCAATTATTAGTACCACCAGGACTAAATACTCCTAATAAAAATAAGGCAGCTAAAACAATTAAAACAATTAATATAGCCCAGCCATAAGTCATCAAGAATTCCATGGCTGCTTGGGATTTTTTATACATTAAATAATCACCTCTCTTCTATTAATGTAAAATAATTAATGATATATAAATCTATCTTTTTTAATTTTCCTCGATTGTACCTGAAAATTTTAAATTAATCTTATGAGAAATACTTCCTCCAAATAAGATATAAGTTACTTCAGCATTTCCATCAAATATATTTCCTGATGTTAGGTCCTGACTTGTGATATCACAACTTAATGTTGATTTAGTATCTGTGAGAATATCATTCCCAGGTGGATCTCCTCCAGATATTTCACTAACCCCCACACAATCATCTTTTATTGGTCCGTTTAATATTATTTTATTTAGAGATGTATCATCATTTATGGTATCACTGCTACTTAATGTTATTTCTATAATCCCATTTTTATTTAGTTTAATATCATAACAAGTAATTGGTGAAATAGAACTGCAGGTATTTGGAACCTTTGGATTAAATACATCTAAACTAAATAAGATAGCCATAACAACCATTATTATTAATATAGCCCAGCCATAAGTCATCAAGAATTCCATGGCTGCTTGGGATTTTTTATTAAAAATATTAGATTGAATTTTTTTATATCTTTTCATGTTCTAAACTAAAATTTTTGATTATTAAAATCTTGCTATACAGTAATATCTTTGAATACCGCAGTCAATATTACAGACATTAATAAAAATAAAATAAAACTGACAGCTAAAAATATTGGAATTAATTTTAATCCTGATTTAATATTTCCTTTTCTAATTGTTGAGATTATCATTGCTGCTAATATCGAGGTTATTCCTAAATTAATAAAAACAAATACTTTAAAATCAGATGCTGAAATAGTATTTCCGCCGGAGAATTTTAATGGCAAATTGCTGCTTAATCCAGAGATGCTTTCAAGATTAATCTTGCCCAATATCTCAGCCATAATTATAATAATTCTATGAGATAATGCATAAAGAAAAGGAGCTATTATTATAGAGGCAAATGTAATAAATATAACATACGTTGTAATCTCTGCATTTATCTCCTTTTCAAGAATCTGGGTTTCTTTGATATTCCACGCAATTTTATTGACTAAGCTGGCTAATTCCCCTCCTGATCTTAAGCCTTCTATTAAAAGCATAATTGATTTTTTTAGTAAATCTGAATCATATTTATTGATGAATTCTATCAAAGCCTGTTCCAACTCAGCCCCGCTAGCAACTTTTCTTGCTATGACCTCTACTTCTTCTGCTAGGATGCCAAAACGCTCCCTAACAGCATACCACATTGCTTGATCAATCGGCATCCCTGCTGTCAAATTAGCAGCAACTAACTGCAAGTAATCTGGTAATACATTTTCAATTTCTTTTTTTCTCTTTATTTTTTTTAAAGTTATTCTAGAATAAACAAAAAATATTACTATGACAATAGCAATTAATAATGAAATTAAGTAATAAGTCATTAAGGTTGTAGTAAAATTTGCAGCTAATCTTAGATTAGTTCTAAAAAATAATAACACAATTATGCTTAAAATAAATGAATAAATTAAAGATTGACTAATTAATTTATTTGTAGCTATCTTAATATCTGCATTGCTGAGTTCTAAATCAATTTTACTTTTAATTTTTTCCGGTATTAAACTAAATTCATTCATACTCCTTTTCTTAATCCTCCAATCACTGACAAGAATGCAAGCTGCAATACCCCGATTGCAAAGTTTATGCCTATTAAATTACCTAATGATAATCCCAGCCCTGTAAATGTTGACATTAAAGCTAGTATTGCTATACCTAAACTAGGAGCAATAACTGCAACCAATAAATAAAATAAAACCATTGGATTTAATTTTTTCCCATATTCTTTAATCTTGATTAATTGTTCCTTTGAAATTTGCTCTGTAATCCCTTCTAAAGCCTTGCTAACATCTGCACCTGTTTTCATTGAATTAAGAATCTGCCATAAAACCTTTCTAAAATTCGTGCTTGGGGTATTTTCTATAACCTCGCTTAAAGCAATTTCTATCGGTTTTCCTGTATCAACTTTATCTACTATTTGTTTGAAATATCTGCCAATCACAGGATAAGCATCTGAAACATTTCTGATCGCATCAAACAAGGGAACACCAGCGCTTAATTCTATTAATAAAAATCTTCCAGCATAAACAATTTCGCGGTCTATTTCGCGGCTAATTTTTCTAGATTTGCCCTTTGGAGAATTAATAAAGAAAAAAAATATTCCAATAAATATAACTGGAAGCAAAAGCAAGGCAAATAATAGATTAACATTCAATTTATAAAAAACCATTAATGATGATATTGTTAAAGTAACAGCAACGATAGAGGTTGTAATTAAAATTTTTTTGATAAAATCTTCCGGTGCTAACTCAATATTTGCCTGGGCTAATTCTGTTTTTAAATAAGGAAATTTTCTTGCTATTATTGGGATTATCATTTTTTAATTAACTGCATTACAGCATCTTTATTTGTGTAATAAGTAGCAACCACCTTGCCTATATCATTAACTTCATTTAGATTCTTTTTAGCAAGCCATGCTAGAATCAAGCTTTTTTCTTTTAAATTTTCATTTATTTCCTGCGTTGTCAAGCCTGTTTGCAATTCTAATTCAGGCATTAATCTCAAGGATTTATTTACTGTTAAAATTTTATCCTGCCTTAAATCAAACTGCAACAGGACATTTGGATTTGAATCTCTTAAAATCTCAGCTACTTGAAAAATTCTTCTTATCCCTGTTCTTCTGTTTCTATACATCACAATTATCATTGATATTGCAGGAAGCAGATTTTTTGGGATATTTATCGGTGGATTTGTGATTCTGTTGATTGTTTCTTCAACATCATTTGCATGCAATGTAGCATAAACACTATGGCCTGTATGCATTGCTTCGAATAAAGTTTCTGCTTCTCTTTGTCTTCTAATTTCTCCTACAACAATTCTGTCTGGTCTCATTCTTAAGGAATTTACTATTAAATCCAGCAAGGTTACTTCTCCCTTTCCCTCGACATTTGGCAATCTTGTAAGCATAGGAATCCACTGCAGATATTTTGGCAGACGAATTTCATTCGTGTCCTCAACTGAAATAATTCTTTGATTTGGCTGAAAGAAACTGCATAATGAAGATAAAACCGTGGTCTTTCCAGTTGCAGTCCCGCCGGTAACTAATGCGCTTAACTCATACTCAATACCCAACCAAATCAATGAGGAAGCAGCAACAGAAATTGTTTTCTGATTTATCATATCTGTAATTGTTATTGGTTTTGCAGCAAATTTTCTTAATGTAATTGTATTCCCCTTTACTGAAACAGGATTTAATGTAGCATTGACTCTGTCGCCTGTTTCTAACTGGGCATCTAACAATGGAGTAAGCAAGCTAATGCTCCTTCCAACTTTTCTTCCTATCAATGATGAATAATGCTTGATTTGCTCTTCATTATCTAATTTTATGTTTGTCTTCAGCCAGCCATATTTATGATGATAAACCCAAACAGGCTCATCTGCATTGTTAATTACAACCTCTTCAAGATTTTTATCATCCAATAAAAGCTCAATTTTTCCCAATCCAAGTGTTTTATGCATTAAATATGTTGTAAGAAACTTTTTAATATCCTCTGGAAGATCAGGCAGATATTTATTTAATAAATAAATTATGGTTTCCTGAAATTTTGTCCTTATGAATTCAGATTTTTTAAGATCAGTTACCTCTCCTAAATTAAGCCTGACTTTGTCTGCCAATTCATCTTTTATCTTGTCTAAAATAATCTCTGTATTCTGGCTTATCTTGGAAATAGATACATTATAAACTAATACAAACTCGTCTTTTACACTTTCTATTGTTATAGCTATTGGAATATTTTCAGAGTAAAAACTATAACTATCCTTTACAACCATTTATTCAGCAGAAAGCTATCACCCCTTTTCATTTAAAATTTTAATCTTTTTTATTAAATTAACGATATCATTTATAATTATTTTAGCTTCATTACTATTTATATCTTTTCCATAATAATCAATATCATTTCTTATCTTTCTGAAGCTGTTAAATTTTTTAGCAATTAAATCTTCATTTAACACTTCTTTTAAAAAATAAAAATAACATTCATGGTTATAAATCTTATACCCTCTGGATATTGCCAAAGCTTCTAGTAATTCTCTTAATGATTCATAAGTTAAGCTTATTTTAGATGCAGCAGTATCATTATTTAACTTTATCATAGATTGCGTTTTAAATTTTTTTGACGAAGAACCAATTAATGAGTTAATTAAATTATTATCTACTTTAATCTCTTTTGCTAATTTTTTTTTCTTACATGAAACCCAATCCATTTTTACCAGCTTCCCGACATAATAAAACCATTTAAGATATTGTTTAAAAGTTCTTTATTTTTTACTTCTTTCTTATTTTTAAAAATAAATAATTGTATCTTTCTTTTAATCTTATTTTCAAATTTTTTAACATCTATGTTCTTATTCGAAATAGTGAATATAGCTAAATCTATATCTGAATTATCTTCTATTTCAGCCTTGGAAAATGAACCAAATAATATTGTTAAGGGGGTGATCAATTCTCTTTCTAAATAATCAATAAACCCTATTTTTTTAAATACAATAAGCCAATAAATTCTAGATAATTCTATAAATATTTTATTATTCTTATTTGCAGAATAATAAATATAATTTTTTTCTATCTCTTTAACCAATAAACCTTCTTTCTCTAGATTGTTTAATAAATTAGAAGCAGAAGGCGGACTTATCTTTTTAATTCTTGCATATTCTCTTATATTTATTCTTCTATAATTGTTAGTGAAGAATGGATCTAAACCGTTAAAATTTTTTAACATATGTAAAATAATACTAACACTTGTTTATAAATCTTCCTGTTAAATAAATTTAACATATGTAAATAAAAATTAACATTTAATTTTAACAAGATTTTATTTCCGCTAATAAATTTATTTTACCTTTGCCAAATTTCTATCAAATATCAGTTTTCTTTTCTTTATATCCTCAAATTCTTGATTTAAGCTATCATAATCTTTTTTTGCGAATGTCTTTAGTTTCTTTGCTTTATTCAATATCCTATTTATCTGATATTCCAAGACAAATTTTTGAGCATATACAACATCATTATCTATACCCGTTTTTTTAGACAATAAAGATTTAACATCATCAATGTCTTTTAATTTAATTTCATGATTAATCTGAATTTTATTTAAATGAGCTAATAGAACTTCTAAGTCTCGGGTTAATATTTCAATTTCCCTGCTATATTCTTCTTTTTCACCAGCTTCTTTTTTATACTTTGCAATTAAAAATGGGGTAGTAAATTCATATTGTATTTCTAGAACATTTTCCTCTTCCAAAAATACTGCCCATTCATTTATTATATGCTCTGGCAATCCAAGTTCTTCAGCTGCCCCCTGTAAACTTATTTTTTTTCTAGAATCAACAAGCTCAACTAATGAGTCCACAGCGGTTGTTATGTTTAGAGGCATATCATTAAATAATTAAGATGATATATAAACATTACTTTTTAAATGTTTAATTAATTTTTCTTAATTCATTTAAAACATTATTTGGAATTTCAGCTTTTAAATCTTCTTTTAATTCAGATTCTGTAAAAATTTCTAATAAAATTTAAAAAACAATCTAGTGATTTATTCTAGGCAAGATAATTATTTTTTATCTCCTATTAAGATCAAAACTCCAACGAGATATTGCTTTTATTTTTTGGAATTACTAAAACTTCTTTACCCTTGTATAAATAAGATGTACAAACTTTCTAATTCAGTAAGGTTTTTATATTGCTTAAACTCTTTTAACAAAATGAAAGAAGGGGTGATTAAGGTAATTTACTTACTTGTGTTTGTAATATTTCTAATCGGAATAACCATATACTTAATTACCATAAATGCTAATTATTGCGGTGATAATTTAAGATGCTCTTTCTTAAAAGCACAGCAAACTCAAGAGGCTAGATTCTGCAATAATTTAGATGATTATTCAAAGGAAAAATGCTTGTCTTATATAAACCCGGAATTAGTTGAAAGAACTGCCAGGGGAGAAAATATCTTGACAAATAATTATATAAGATACCCTTTAATTGCAGTTTTAATAACTTTAATTTCAATGTTAAGCTATTCAGCTTTTTTTAACATCAAGAACTTTATCAGCAATGAAAATTTTAACGGAAGAAAATGAAATTTTTAATACTGTATAAACATCATTTGTACTCTTCAATTAAAAATAAGAAATTATTCTTTGTTGTTTTATCTTATTTTATCTTACTTTTATTATTTGTTTTTATAAGCGGAAAAATTCAGGATGGAATGAAAAACAGCCTGGGCAATAAAATCCTGCTTGAAGAAATCCAGGAAAGATTTGGAGACATTAGAATTCTAATACCTTATGCAATCTCATTATTATTAATCCCAATTATAACCTTAATCAATAATTTTAATTATCTGGTTAATGACATTAATAACGGCTCATTAAGATACCTGATTATAAGAGCAAAAAGATTTCAAATTTATCTAGCTATGGTATTAAGCGAGTTTACTTATATTGGCATAGCGATAATATTATCAATTGCAATAATTTTAACTTATTTATATTTTAAAGGTTTTAGTTTTGGAAATTTTATTTATATATTGCTTCCGATTTTAGTTCTTTTATTCTATGCATTCGTTTTTATTTCTTTGTTTACCATGATCAATGTTTTTTCAAAAAATCAATTCTCAAGCTTGTTTTACTGCTTAATCTCATTGGTTTTATTGATATTTTTTATGCAGAATAAATTTTTAAAATACATTTCAGCATTTTATTATGTTCCCGACTTACTTGGAAGCGAGGAAAATTTACAAATTGCATTAAAGCTTTTTGGAATGCTGGCTTTTGTTATTATCTTTAATTTAATTGGATTATATTTATTTGATAGGAGAGATTTATGATTAATGTTGATAATTTAACTAAAAAATATGGAAGCAATTTAGCGTTAAACAAAATTAACCTTGATTTGGAAAAAGGAAAAGTTTATGGCTTGGTCGGGGAAAATGGCGCGGGAAAAACAACATTAATTAACTGCATTGCAAAAGTCATTAAAAATTATTCTGGAAAAATTGAAATTGAAAACATTAAAATTGGATTTATGCCGCAAGATGCTGCTTTGGAAGAGGAAATTACAGCTGAAAATTTATTGTTATTCTTTTATTTATTGGATGATGAAAAAAATGCTTTGGAAAATGTCAATAAATCCTTGAAATTAACTGATTGCTATGATTTTAAAGATAAAAAAATTAAAGAATTATCTCATGGAATGAGAAGAAGGGTTATGATAGCACAGGCATTATTGCATGATCCTGAATTGATAATATTAGATGAGCCGACATCTGGCTTAGATCCAAAAGTTGTTATTGAAGTTAGGGGGATTATCAAAAAGCTTAAATCCAAAGGAAAAACCTTATTTATAAGTTCGCACAATACACAAGATATAGAAGATGCATGCGATTATCTGATATTTATTGAAAAAGGCATAATAAAGAAAAAAGAAAAGATTAATGAATATAGGGGAAATAGCATAATAAAGCTTTTATTGGATAAAAGCTTAAGTAAAAAAGAGGTGGAATTATTGAGGAAGATCAAGAATATTAAAGATGTTAAAATAAATGATAATGAAGTTCTTATTTCTATCAAAGACAATAATCTAGTTAATGATACCATTAATAAAATCACTAAATATAATATTAATTTTGTCAATATAAGAATTGGGAGAGAGATTGATGACATCTTTAAAAATTAGCTTGTTAATTGTAATATTGATTGTAAGCTTTCCTTTAATTGAAGGAGCTGAAGTTGTTTTACGGGAAAAGGAATCTTATATCAAGGTTAATAATCAGCTGCTTGCCAGGGTAAGCAATAATGATGTTAAATTTTATCAGCTTGATTTCATGAGAAATGTAAGGACAGAATTTAATAATAATGGAGTAGACCAAATAATTGATTACTTGCCTTTTGGTGAAATTCCTAAAACTCTTGTAAAGCTGACAAGAACATTGGGATATAGAAGTTCTGTGTTTGATAAAAATACAAATTTTTATACAACATATGATCCTGAATTAGGAAGATTTCTTGTTCCTGTTACGAAAATTGCAAACAAGTTTGATTCACAATCATTAAACCCTTATAGCTTTATGCAGAATAATCCATTTAGAGAAGTTACTTCTGAAAGCATTACACCTGATTTAACAATTCCAGAAAGACAAGACGGGGTTGAGGGAAAAAGTGTTTCTGGTGCTGGAACATTAAGCCAAAGATTGGAAAGCCGGGTTTATCTTAATAAATTACCTTATCGGCAGGTTAGGGCTATTGCTAATGCACTTTGTTCTTTAATTTGTCCTAGTTCAGAACCAACTAAATTAAAACAG